>JAFIFJ010000150.1 GCA_020832085.1 Gammaproteobacteria bacterium
GGATCAGGGGGCGCAGTTCACGGCCAGCGCATTCACCGACGTTCTGAAGGAGCATGGAGTGCAGATCAGCATGGACGGTAAAGGCCGCTGGGTGGACAACGTCTTCGTGGAGCGGCTGTGGCGCAGCGTGAAGTACGAGGATGTCTACCTGAAAGCTTACGAAACGCCGGCCGAACTGCGTGCCGGGCTGGATCGATACTTCCAGTTCTACAACGGCCAGCGCGGGCATGCAGCACTGGACCGACGAACACCCGATGAAGTTTACTTCGGGACTATGGGCAGCCTGCCGAAGGCCGCCTGACGCCGTGGAAGATTCCACTTATCGGGGTGTCCAGAAAACGGGGTCCATTTCTACCATCGGAGCCCTTTACGAACAGGAAGCCTGGATCCGCAAGCGTAAGCTGGAAGGACCGGACAAACACGAGGCGCGGCAGGCCTACTGCAAGCCGGTGGTCGAAGCCTTCTGGCAGTGGTGTGATGAACAATGTCAGCGCCTCGACCTGACGCCCAGCAATCCACTGAGCAAGGCATTGAAGTACGCCATGAGCCGGCGCGAGGCGCTGGAGGTTTTCCTGCGCGAACCGGTCGTGCAGGTGGACACCAACCATCTGGAGCGTGCCTTGCGGCCGATCCCCATGGGGAGGAAAAACCATCTCTTTTGCTGGACCGAGGTCGGCGCTGAGTACCTGGCTGTTCTGCACAGCCTGCTGGTCACCTGCCGCCTGCAGGGTGTCGATCCCTACACGTATCTCGTCGATGTCCTGCAGCGGGTCGGACAGCATCCGGCCAAAGATGTCATCGACCTGACGCCACGGCGGTGGAAGGAACTGTTCGCAGCGAACCCGCTTCGATCGGATGTGAGTCGAGTGCCTGCTGTTCCTGCCCAGTAGTTACGAATGGGACAAGAACGTCTTTGTTCGAGCGGTTACTGCCCGGGCTTTGAATGCCTTGCCGTAACGTGCCATGCGTCACCTCGTTGCCCTCTGCCTGCGATTCTATCGGAGGCGGCAACTATCTTGACGCAGAGGGATTGCCACGTCGCTTCGGCCTTGCAATGACGGTAGGGGAGTTTGTCGCGATGGTCGCCGAGGTGGCGCTATTCCTGACTCCTGTGCTGTCAGCCTGACTTCGCGCTGGCCTTATTAGTTTGACGGCTGCCATACGCGGAGTCGTAGCCACTGTCATCCCCATATCGATCCGGCTTGTCGGTGTTCACGGCGTTCACCTCGCACCGATCAATGGCGCATTGGCATGGCGCAAGCCCCGCTGAAGTGGAGCCTGCAGCACGTTCAACTTTTGCCGCGAATGAAACGGCGCGCGTCCTTTAGCAACAGAATCAGTTGCCGAGCTTGCAGGGGCGTTGGCTCGAAGCCGAAACGGCGATAGAAGGCATCGGCTTGCGCATCGATGGGGTGCGTCAGCAGCGCCCGAATGCCGGCCTGTTCAGCGACGGCGACCGTGCGCGTGATCGCGTCCTGCAGCAGGCTGACACCCAGGCCCCGATTCTGGTAGTCCAGGTCAACTGCCAGCCTCGCCAAAACGACCAGTGGGATCGGGTACTGCCCCATTCCGCGACGAATCCGTTCGGGGGCTTCAAGCGTGTCGATCTGCCCTACCGTCAGACTGTAATACCCGGCCACGCGATCCTGGTCGCAGACCACAAAGGTCCTCGCCGAGCCGCTGCCTTGGGCCTGGCGCGCATGCTGGAGCAGCCAGTCCGTGAGGGCGGGTTTGCCGCAGTCAAAGGCCTCCAGCCGCTGGGATGCATCCAGCGGCTGAGGGGCTGAAAATCTCATCTGCTGGGCCAGACGGGTTGCCGTGAAAACAGATCCTGAAGCCCCGGGTTATCCGTCTCAGGGCGATCGAGCATCTCCAGCAGCGCCTGGTATTGACTGCCGGAAACCATGAACAAGCGCTGATCGAGCAAGGTCTGTTCGGCCGCCTGGTACGCGGCGTCGAGAATGAAGTCGGTCAGCGACTTGTGGGCGACTTCGGCAGCACGTCGCAGCACCGTCTCCTGCTCGGGGGTGGCGCGCAGGCCAAGGCGGGAGGAACGCTTCGTTGCGTCGGCGGCGGGCATGGCGGGACTCCTTGGATGTACGAATGCCGCAACGTTAGTACAAAAGACGCAGAGCCGTCCAATGGCTGTTGTGCCGGGCGCAAGCAGGCCGAGCGGGACAGCCCTATCGAACCGGGGTTCCGCGTGTGAAGTTTCCGAAGAGGGGCATGGGTTCAGTGGCCGGGGTGCTGCTCGCGCTGTCAACGAATCGATCCGGGACCTTCCGTGAAAGCGGGGAAGGCCGATAGCTGAAAACAGATCACCCCTTGCCGGTATCGGCTTCAGCCTGGGAGTAACTGCCGTAAGCGTAGTAGCCGCTGTAGTACCCATACCGATCCGGCTTGCTGGCATCCACGGCATTCACGACCGCGCCAATTACCGGGGCGTTCACCTGCCGCAAGCTGCCGACGTTGTTGCGGATCACCGGCATCGGTGTGGATTCGTACTTCGCCACGAAGATCAGCGCATCCGATAGCGTCGACAGAATGAGTGCGTCACTGGCGGCATTCAGGGGCGCGGTATCAATGATCACCCGCTCGTAGCGCTTGCTCAGGGCATCGAGCATGGCCTTGAAGCGTTTGGAAGACAGCAGTTCCAGCGGGTTCGGCGGAATAATGCCGGCGGTGAGGATATCGATGCCGTGTTCGGTGTGGTGAATGGCTTCTTCAAGCGTCGTATTGCCCGAGATGACATTGGAGATGCCTCCCTTGCTCATGGGCAGGTTGAACTCCCGGGCCAGGTCGGGGCGGCGCATATCGGCGTCCAGCAGAATGGTCTTCTCGAGCTGGCCGAAGGCCAGGGCCAGGTTGCTGGCAACCGTGGTCTTGCCTTCACCGGGTATCGATGACGTGACCGTGATGATGCGGTGTGGCGTGTCCAGGCCGGAGAGCACCACCGAGGTGCGAATGCCGCGTATGGCTTCTGCGAACGCGCCTTTCTCCGTGTCGGTGAAGCGTGTGCGCATGGCGTTCTTGGCGTTGCGCTTCACGGCTTCTTTCGGAATGTGGCCAAGCAGGGGCAGGCCAAGCTGATCTTCCACGTCGTGAATCGCGCGCAGGGTGTTGTTGAGCATCTCGCGGCCGAAGACGGCGCCTAGGCCGATCATCAGCGCCAGCATGGAGGCGAGGGCGGTCACCAGGGTCCGCCTTGGGCGCACTTGGGGTGCCTCATCGGGCAGCTCGATGAACCTTGCGGTGGCCTCCTGGAAGTTCGCCTGCCGGGTTTCCTGAAAGCGCTGCAGGAACATGTCGTATAGGCGCCGGTTGGTATCCACATTGCGCTGCAGTTGACTGAGTTCGGTGGTTTGGCGCTGGATGCCTTGAACTTCCCGCTCGGCGGCTTCGATCTGTTGGCGCAGGTCTCGTTCGTTCGCGCGGGCCGAGCGGATCTGATCGCGCAGGCTGGCGACTACGTCGTTGGCCTTGGTGGCAATGGAGCGGCTGATCTGCTCGAGTTCCACGTTGGCGGAGATCATCTGAGGGTGGCGGGGTCCGTAGCGGCCGCTGAGTTCTGCAATGCGGCTCTGGGCGGCGGTGCGGGCGCGCAGCAGTTCCTGCATGGCCGGATCGCGCATCACGGCTGCGGAGGCTGACCAGCGCTCCTGTGGGGCATCTTCCAGCAGGGCAATGGCGTTCTCAGCAGCGACGCGCTCCTGCTGCTGTTCGACGAGCCTTCGGTTCAAGTCCCGCACTCGGTCGGCGCTGATGGCCACCACGCCACCGGATTCCTCGGCGGAGGAGACGTCCACAAGTCGGTTGTCTTCCCGGAACTGCTGCAGTTCGCGTTCGGAGGCGATGAGCGTGGTGCGCAGGCCTTCCAGCCGCTCCGTGAGCCAGCCTGCAGCGCGCTCGGTCACTTCCAGGCGTGCTTCCAGGCCGCTGTCGATGTAGGTGTTGCCATGGCCTTCGGCAACGGCCATGGAGAGGCTGCGGTCGGGTGAGTCGAAGTGGATGTTGATGAGCGTGGTGTTCTGAATCGGCTCGATCGTGAGATTCTCGCGCACCCAGTTGATGATCTGCCGACGGCGCTGGGTGGGGTCGGCGCTGAGCGGGTCTTCGCGCTGGCCGATCACCGGCAAGCTGCCCATGAGGCCAGGGTCGCGGATGGCGGCCAGTACGCGCTGATCCTCGACGAGGCCCATGCGCTCGACGGTCCGCTCCACCAAATTGCGTGAGCGCATGATCTCTGTCTGGGTCCGCAGATACTCCCGCTGCTGCATGTTGATCGGGTCGTAGATCTGCTCGATAGAGAGGACGTTCACAGCGTCGCCCTCCAGGATCAGCGTGGCGCTGCCTCGGTAGATGGGTGTCATTGCGGTGGTTATGAGGAAGGCGAGGGCGGCTGTGCCGAGGGTCAGCCCGGCGAGAACCCACTTGTAGCGCAGGAGGATACCCAGCAGCTGGCCGAGATCGATGCTGTCGTCATCGTAGTCGACGTCTGCCATCGGGCCCGCCATGGGCTCCAGTCCTTTGGCCTTGGATGTCACGTCCGGATGCCCTCGTGCTTGGGTGACTGTTCCCCAACAAAAAAGCCCCGCCTAGCGGGGCTTTTTTGTTTTGCTTCGTTCTAGAACGCGCTCCGCGTTCGCACGGCAGCGAAGCTCAAAATTCCCCAGGGTCGCCTCAATCGAGGCAGCCTGGCTCGGAACCGACTGCTTCGCAGAGTGCATCCTGTACGCCTCGGCCACCGCCGCCGCCGCTACCGGGGCCGCGCGCAGCTGCAGCGCGAGGAGCTCCGAGGCCTGCAACCATGCGAGCACTAGGCGCGGCTGCGCGGAGGGACATGAGGCCGGTGATGGCACGGATGGCGGCCGTGGCAACGGGCTGGAAGCTCGCTGAGTTCGCGGCGTAGGCTTGGCCCACATTGGTTGCTGGGTAGCCCTTACCCGCGGCGGACCCCAAGGCGGCATTGACGGAAGCCGTCAGGGCTGGATCGTTCGCGGGCGTGTCGGTGGCGGCAGCCAGCGTGCGAATCGCGCTGCCGGCGAACTGACCGATTTGTCCGCTGCCGACGACCTGGGCTATCTGGTCCATGACCGCATCAATGTCCAGACCTCTGGCCAAGCCATTGGCGATCACCTGATCTGCAGGCACTCCATTGCCGATGTCGCCGGAGACGCTGGCATGGCTGCTGAAGGGCAGAAGTGCCGCGATCAGCAGTGCGACGAAGCTGAATTGCTTGAGCGTGGTCATGAGTATCCCCATCCGTGTATAGAACCCTCTTTCATTGTAGGCCGAAGTGTGAATCCGGCGCAATCGAGGGCTGGCGATAGATTTCAGGTTCCGTGTTGGCGCATTCCCGGCTCCGAAGGCCGAAGCGTGTGATGGTCCTGCTTGCTTGCGGCTATGGGCCTGCTTTGCCGTGACACTTCGTTAGGCTTTGTGCGCTGCGTCTCAATGCTGTGGAGTTGAGAGCGTAAACGGGGTTATCGCCGTCTGTTGTGATCGTGTTAACATTTGCGCGTCAGCGTTGGGGCTTGGCATCCGGTTTCGGCAGTAGGTGGTTGAAATGGGTGCGGTATTTGGTGAAGATCAGCGCTAGTTGGGGGTCGCAAAGCTGTGGGTGAGTTGGAGCTGCGCGGGTCTCGCTTTATTGATGGCCACGGACATGGCGGGTGGGTTCACGGATGACCCGCTGATCGGGTGGCGAGACTTTTGGGGGTCGATGACGGCATGAAAACCAAGTTCTGGGGACTCGCTTGCGGATTGTCGCTGGCAGCGGGCGCTGTGACGGCTGGCCCGCAGTACGCGGCGATCGAGCTCGGTGAAGGGCTGATCATGACGCCTGGGCTCGACATCAATCTCGAGTACGACGACAACATCTTCCAGTCTTCGAATAATAAGAAGAGCAGCTTCATCACCCGGGTCGCGCCAGCGGTGGAGTGGCAGGCTCGGCAGGAGCATGCGCGTTTCACGCTCGGGTACGCGGGGAACTACGGCATCTTCGCTAGCAGTTCGGATGACAACTATGACGATCACTTCGTGCGAGCGGATCTCGATTTCGAGGGCGCGCGGACAGATCTGAACCTCTACGGCAGTTTCGAGGCCGCCCATGACCCGCGCGGTACCGGGCCTTCAGATGGCTTGGGCGATAATGTGGCGCGTGATGTCTTCACCAAGCCCACGGAATACGATGAGTGGGCGTGGGGCACCAGCGTTGTGTTCCGGGGATCGCGGACCCAGCTGCGCGCGGGCTACGGCTACGTGGATAAGAAGTATCAAAACTTCCGGCAGTTCACCCGTGACCGTGATCGTTCGACGGATCGCTTCAATGTCGGTGTGGCCTATGCCCTGACGGGCAAGACCAATGCGGTGGTGAACGCGTCGCGCTTGAAGACCGATTACAGCTTCGAAAGGGCCGGTGTGCCGTCGCTGGACTCTGATCAGGACCGCTTGACTGCCGGTATCGAGTGGGAGGCCACCGCGCGCACCACGGGTAGCGTCCAGTTCGGTTGGGAGTGGAAGGATTTCGACGACCCGGCGCGCAGCAAGGTGGACGGCTTCACCTGGGGTGCTGAGATCGAATGGGCACCACGGACCTACTCGACGTTTGCGCTGTTCACGGAAAACCGCTTCCAGGAAACCGACAACGTGGGTAGCGCCAAGGACACCTCTTCGGTGGGTCTGTCCTGGTCCCATGACTGGAGTGATCGGCTGGCCACCACTGCAGGCTTCGATTACGCACGGGAGAAGTACAAAGGCTTCGACCGGAAGGACGACTTCTACCGATTCTCCCTCGGATTTGATTACGACTTCCGCCGCTGGATGACGCTGGGCGGTGGCGTGCGGATCAGCTCGCGGGATTCGAACGTGGTAGCAGCGGATTACGACCGCAATATCGTCTACCTGCGGGCGATGATGAGCCTCTGATCGGCTGACTGTCCGCACCAGCAAGCCCCCGTTGGGTTCCTGACCTGCGGGGGTTTGTTGTTTCTGGGGTTTGATAAATCAGTGGGCTTGGAATTCAGCATTCGTTCACGGCAATCTGGCAACCATGGCGGGAGGCTTCGGCGGCCGCCTGAGAAGCGGGTCGAGCTGCGGTGTTGATGGGTTCTCTTGACTCGATTCATTGAAGGGGTGAAGTACAGACATGGGAGACAGGCAGGACGTAGCGCAGGGCTATCGGGCGAAAGCTGTCGCGCAGGCAGCAGCGTGGCTGCCCTTGGCGGTTCTGGGTGGTCTGCTGGTGGCCGCCGCGACCTTGTCCGCCCAGGCGTGGGCGCAGAGCCAACCCGTTGTGGATACCTCCTATCGCCTGGGCACGGGCGATAGGATCGAGATCCGGGTCTTTGGTGAACCGGATCTCTCCATTGAAACCCGTATCGGTGATGACGGCATCATCGTGTATCCGTTTCTCGGGGAGCTGAACCTGTCGGGTATGACGGTGCGGGAACTCGAGAGCCGGATCGTCAATGGCCTGCGGCCGGATTATCTGGTGAATCCAACGGTGACCGTGTCGCTGGTGGAGTACCGGAACTTCTTCATCTATGGGGCTGTGCGCAGTCCGGGGGGCTTTCCGTTCCAGCCCGGGTTGTCGGTGCGCCAGGCGGTGGCTGTGGCGGGGGGCTTTACCGAGCGCGCCTCGCGCAACCGGATCGTGGTGGTGCGCGACGGGGATGCCTCGGGCAACGAGCAATCCATCAGCCTCGATCAGACCGTGCAGCCGGGCGACACCATCACGGTGCGGGAGAGCTTCTTCTGAGGTTTTGATCGGAAGGGGAGCGTCGCACAGGCCTTTCCGATCCAGCTTACAGCACTCGGGCACGGCGTCGGTCAGGCTCTCCGTTGCGTCTGCAGCGGATCCGCCATGGCCAGCCACGACAACAGCTACAAGCAACTGTTCAGCTTTCCGAGCGTGGTGCGGGACTTTCTGCGCGGCTACGTGCGTGAGCCCTGGGTCGCTGATCTCGCCCTGCACTCGCTGACCCGCGCGAGCGGTAGTTTCGTCGCCGACGATCTGCGCGATCGCGAGGACGACATCATCTGGCGGGTGCAGCTGAAGGATCGGATTGTCTACATCTACCTGCTGCTGGAGTTCCAGCGCTCGGACGATCCGTGGATGGCGGTACGCATCCTGACCTACATCGGTCTGCTGTATCAGGACCTCATCAAGCGCGGGGTGGTGAAGCGCGGCGGTAAGTTGCCGGCGGTGTTTCCGGCTGTGATCTACAACGGCGATCAACCTTGGCGGAGCGCGCGGCAGATCGGAGCGCTGATCGAGGGGACGCCGGGCAGCCTGCAGCGCTATCGCCCGCAGCAGGCCTATTTTCTGCTGGATGAGCAGGCGACGGAGGAGGCGGCTGCGGATAACACGGTCAGCGATATCATTGCCTTCGAAAGCTGGCCCAGCCCGGAACAGTTCATGGCCATTGTCGCCCGCTTGCGTCATCGGCTGGCGGCGGAAGAGAATCGGGAACTGCGGCGCGCGCTGGCGGTGTGGCTGCGGCGGCTGGTTCTGCCCAGGCTGACCGGGGCTGAAAATTTGCCGCCGCTGGAAGAACTGGAGGAGCTCGAGACCATGTTGACCGAAAAGCGCCTGACCTGGCCTGAGCGCTGGAAGGAGGAAGGTGTCCAGCAGGGCATGCAGCAAGGCATGCAGCAGGGCATGCAGCAGGGTATGCAGCAGGGCCAGGCTGCGCTGCTGCAGGCCCAATTGGAGCGGCGCTTCGGCCCCCTCAGCGAGCGTCATCGGTCCCAGTTGCAGGGCGCTTCATCCGACGAGCTGCAACAGTGGGCATTGCGGCTTCTGGACGCCGAATCCATCGACGCCGTCTTCGCTGATCGGGGCTAGTCCCCGGATCGTCGTTCCGAACGATTCTAATCGTAACCTACTGATTTGGATTGCATTTTTTGGGCCAGACTGCCTGCAGATGATCCGCATCCGGAGGCAGTCTTGCGGCGTGCAAGCAGGCTCGCCTACAGGGGTGCTCCGGTGACCTGTTCCTCTCCCGACAGCGCCCTGCGATTCTTGGTGGAGCGGCACGAAGATTGGAGGTGGGCTGCTACACCGGTGGGTGTCGGGCCGCTTCCTTCAGTGTGGCTGAGATGGCGGTCTGGGTTTGCTGGATCTCGGCATCGGTGAGGGTGGGGTGGACCAGGAACATCAGGCTGGTGGCGCCCAATTCCTCGGCGATGGGCAGCGAGCTCTGAGGCTGCCAGCCGGTGCCTTCGAAGGCTTTTTCTCGATAGACCTCTGAACACGAGCCCTGATAGCAGGGCACGCCGCGGGCATTGATGGCTTCCACGATGCGGTCGCGAGTCCAGCCATCAGCCAGCCCCTCGGGGCGGATGTAGGCATAGGCCTTGTACTGGGCGTGCTGGCAGCCTTCGCTGGGCGTGCAGCCGGCGCACTGGAAGGTGGGCAGGCGGATGGGGCCGTTGCCTCCTGAGAACGGGGCGAGGGCTGAGTGAATCGCCTGCGTATGCGCATTGCGCCGTGCCGTCCAGTCGGCCATGCGCGTGAGCTGGATACGGCCGATGGCGGCTTGCATCTCGGTCATGCGCCAGTTGGTGCCGAAGGACTCGTGCAGCCAGCGGAAGCCCGGTGGGTGCTCGCGTGCGTAAACCGCTTCGAAGCTCTTGCCGTGATCCTTGTACGACCACATGCGCCGCCACAGATCAGAGTCGTTGGTGGTGACCATGCCGCCCTCGCCGCCAGTGGTCATGATCTTGTCCTGACAGAACGACCATGCGCCCACATGACCGATGCTGCCCACGCTGCGACCCTTGTAGCGTGCTCCGTGGGCCTGGGCGCAGTCCTCGATGACTTTGAGGCCGTGTTCGGCGGCCAGTGCCATGATGGGATCCATGTCGCAGGGCCAGCCGGCCAAATGTACGACGATGACGGCCCGGGTGCGCGGCGTCAGCGCCTTGGCAATGCTGTTGGCGGTGAGGTTGCCGCTGTCGCGATCGACATCGGCAAACACGGGCGTGGCGCCGGCGGTGACGACGCAGGACACGGAGGCGAGGAAGGTTCTTGGGGTGACGATCACTTCGTCACCGGGGCCGATGCTGAGACCTTTGAGTGCCAGATCCAGCGCCACGGTGCCGTTGGCCAGGGCGATGGCATGCTCGGTGCCGACCCACGCGGCGAATTCGCGTTCGAAGCTGCGGCCTTCCTGGCCGGTCCAGTAGTTGACCCGATTGGAGGCCAGGACGGCGGCCACGGCGTCGATTTCCTCCTGGGTGAAGGCGGGCCAGGGCGAGAACGGGGTGTTGAGCATGGGCTGTCCTGGTGGTCGGTGGCGGTTCGGGGTCGGCATCAGACAGGCGTCGGGGCTTCGGCGAACTCCGGTGCATCCACCTGGCCGAGGCGGGCCTTGGCTGCGCGGGAGAGGGCTGGCCGCGACCAGGCCGTGTCGATCACCAGGCGGATGTCTTCCAGCAGGCTGTACTGGCGGACGTACTCGGTGTTGATGCGCACTTTGGCCGGCCACAGGACGTGCTGATTGTAATGCTCCGGGTCGTCGACGTTGGCAAGCAGTTGCTCTTCGTCGCGAAAGTAGACGGTGGCGGGCCCGGTGATGCCAGGGCGGACCGTGAGGACGATGCGCGCGTTGCCGGTGAGCTGATCGGCAAAACCCGGGACATCCGGGCGCGGGCCGACCACGGACATGTGGCCGAGGAGCACGTTGACGAACTGGGGTAACTCGTCGAGCTTGGTCCGCCGCAGCAGGGCACCAAGAGGCGTGATGCGCGGATCCCGGGCCGTGGTCACGGTGGTGCCGCCGGCGGTGGGCGTGCGCATGGAGCGAATCTTGTAGACTCGAAAGGGTCGGCCTTGGCGGCCGATGCGGAT
This sequence comes from Gammaproteobacteria bacterium, assembly GCA_020832085.1. GTDB lineage: Bacteria > Pseudomonadota > Gammaproteobacteria > Pseudomonadales > Azotimanducaceae > SLTB01. Next base: position 10,856 of record JAFIFJ010000150.1, read on the forward strand.
CTGACTGAACACACCCCACTGGCGGGTGTCCAAAGTTGCGGCGATGACGGTGAGCACCATCACCGGGCCGAGGAAGATCAGCACCCCGAGGGCGAAAGCGATGTCGAAGGCGCGCTTGCAGAAGCGGCTGCCGGCCGGAATCGTGGATCGCAGAGCGGGATCGCTGGTGTCACTCATGGCATGACCATGCGCAGGGGTCCTGAAACTGCGGGTGAGCGCCACGCGCGTGTGGAGCCATGCTAAACGATCCGCCCTTGGCTGAACCAGCGGGCTGAGACGGCTTCGCGGATGGCGCCGCCATCCTTCGCGACTCAATGAATTGGAGTGCCGATGATCGGCTTCGCGGTATTGGTGTTGTTTGCCGCAGGCGTGCTGCTTTGCGTGGGACTCTGGACCCGCCACGACGGCTGGCTGCTGCGCGCCGCCACATTGCTCATGGTGGCGGTGCTGCTGCTTGGCATGCTGCTGCCGGCGAGCGCCATCGATGTGCTGCGCGAGGCCGTGATGGGGCTCTTCGGTGATTGGGTGGAGGATGCGCCCGGGCCTTCGAAGGCCATCTGGGCGCATCTGATGTTGTTCACGGCAACGGGGCTGCTGGTGGGGCGGCTGCGGCAGCACTTCGGCTGGGGTCGGGTGCTGGGGTTCCTCCTGGTCCTGGCGGTGATGACCGAGGCCATGCAGTTCTTCTCCCCCGGCCGCCATCCCTCCCTGATGGATGTGGGCGCCAATCTGCTGGGCATCAGCGTCGGCCTGGCGCTGCTGGCGACACTGATGTGGCTCGGCGCGCGATTGGGCGTCGCGCTGGGTCATGGCCCGGAAGCTGAGCGCATCGGCTCGGGCTGAACCTCACGTTTCGCGCCGCACAGGCTGTGAGGCGCAGCGTCGTCCGTGATGGCGGGGCAGGCCTCTGCGGCTCCGCCCACTCTGGGGCGATTGGATGCGTTGGACGCGATCTTGATGCGCTGCAGTTTTCCGGCCCGGCCAGTTGTCTGCTGTATCATGTAGGCAGCATGTCCCGCCCTGCCTGCCTGTGATCTGAACCAAGGCCTTGGCGGTCGCTGGTACCTGTGCGGAGTCAATTCATGCGTATCATGCTGTTCACGTGGTGATGTACGCCACGAGGAGTTGGAAGTGATCGACATCCATTGCCATCTGCTGCCGGGAATCGACGATGGTGCCGGCGACCTCGATGAGGCTCTGGCGCTGTGCCGGCATGCCGTTGCCCACGGCATTACTCATTCGGTGGTCACGCCGCATATTCATCCCGGGCGTTGGGACAATGACCGGATCATCATTGCGGAAGCATTCACGGCCCTGACGCGGGCGGTGGCCGCAGCCGGGCTGCCGCTGACGCTGGGCATGGCATCAGAGGTGCGCATCTCCGCGGAGATGCTGACCCTGATTCCTGCCGGCAAGGTGCCGTTTCTCGGGCAGTATGGCGGCGAGCAGGTGCTGCTGCTGGAGCTGCCACATGGACAGATTCCGCCGGGTGCTGAGAAGCTGGTGACCTGGCTGCGCAAGCGCAACATTCGGCCGATGATCGCCCATCCGGAGCGCAACAAGGGATTCATGCGGGATCGCGATCGGCTGCAGGCCTTCGTGGACGCGGAGTGCCTGTTCCAACTGACGGCAGGGGCGGTGGCGGGCGGATTTGGGGAGCCCGCGGAGGATCTGGCGCGCTACATCCTCGAGCAGGGCTGGGCTACGGTGCTGGCCTCGGATGCACACAACCTCAAGGCCCGGCCGCCGGAGCTGGCCGCTGGCCGGGATGCAGCGGCGGCCATCATCGGCGAGCGCGAGGCCAGACGGCTGGTCACTGAGCGGCCCTGGTCCATCGTCGGGTGTCAGTTCGAGGCGGCGGCCTGAATCCGGTGCATTGCGGTGGTGGGTTGGCGTGGTCTGCCGCAGACAGGGATCGGGGGGCGAGTCTGACGCTCAACGACCGCAGCGCCGCTTGATGCGGCGCCGTGACAGGTTTAACAGCCCGAAGCGAATCTGATCGATCAGTGCTCTGATTCGGCGGCTTCGAGGAGCTGGCCGAGACGTTCCACTTCCGTGCGCAGACGTTGGATTTCGGTTTTCATGCTGGCGACCGTGCGGTCGTTGGCACTGCGGATCTGTGCAAGTTCGCGGGCGTGGGCGGCGCGGAGCTGGGCGATGGCGGCGCCGAGGTTCCGGGCGCGCTGGGCCTGTTCCATGCTGACCCGAGGGGTGTCGCGGCCAAAGGCGGCCTCAAAGCTCTGCTCGGCCTGCTTCAGTGCACGCATGGCGCCGCTGGTGCGAAGCTCTCTGCGAGCCTGGCCGGCGGCGTCCGACGACGTCGGCACCGAAGGCTGGGCTGCGGGCTTTTGGGTGCGGTGCACAGGCAGGGCACAGATTTCAGCCGTGATGGCGCCCGGGTGAGGTGCGGTGGCGGCCGGTCTCTGGCGTGCCGCACGCTGGATCGGCGTGGGCGGCGGGGCCGAGGGCTGGGTGGCTCGATTGATCTGGGTGACCTCCCGCTCCAGCGCAAGATCCGTCAGTTTCTTGGGGCGCACGGCGCGGAAGCCGAGACTGTTGCGGGTCACGGCGGCCTGAATCCGCTGGCAGATGCCTTCCAGGTTCGGCTCGCGGGGCATCCACAAACGCAGGTTGTGCCAGGGCACGGAACACTGGCCGCGTCCGGCGAGGCGGATCGGGCCAGCGCCAAGGTCGGGTCCGGTGCCGCTGCCCTGGGCGAGATCGCGTACCGGCAGGTTCCAGTCGGCCGGCCCGCGGCCACTGCCGTCGAACTGGGTGAGGAACAGGCAGATAGCTTCCACCGTGAGGCCGGCGCCGATGGCGGTGTAGGCGCAGCGGACGGTTTCGTCCTTGAAAGGTGCGATGGGCTCGCCATTGAGCAGTCTGGCGCGAAAATCGTCATAGCGAAGTTCGACGATGATCTGGTCGCCTTCGAAGAGATAGATCGCTTCCGCCATCAAATTCCGTTGCCGCCAGTCCATGCTGCCTCCAGTTGAATGCGAAACTGCGACCGCTTGCGGTCATCCGTAACAGCAGCCGCTTTGGCTGCGCGAGGCAAGTCGCTTCAATCGAATTAAAGTCCAGGATGGGTGGTTTTGCCAGTCTGCGGGGCAGTTTCTTGTTCAGGCTGTGATTCAGTTGGCGGATTGAGAGTCCGCGGGGGGTGGGCAAACGTCGTGGCGGCGTGTAAGAGGTGCTACATCTCCACGCCGTCATCGAATTCATCCGATTCCGGTGGTTCCGGCATCGGTTCGAATAGATCTTCGTAGTCCATGATGGCGGCTCTGGGCTTTGAGGAGGCCCCATGGTCCGCGCGAATCATGAATCTTCCGTGAAGGAATGATGGCAACTGGATGATATTGAAGAGGAATTTCGGTGAAGAAGTGGCGGGGCGGACGGGACTTGAGCCGGTTGCCGCGCAACGCGGGCCCTGGCGTGACATCAGAGTGGGAAGTGGCGGAGCGGACGGGACTCGAACCCGCGACCCCCGGCGTGACAGGCCGGTATTCTAACCAACTGAACTACCGCTCCACAGACCCTAACGTGGTGGGTGTTGCAGGGGTCGAACCTGCGACCTTCGGCTTGTAAGGCCGACGCTCTCCCAACTGAGCTAAACACCCTCCCGTGCGGGAGACGCGCATGATACTGATTGGGTGGTGGGTGTCAATGTGATGTCGGCTGGATTTTCGCCGAATGCCGCGGCTCCCCCGGGGCCCAGATGCCCATCCCCAAATAGTGGACATCCAAAAACTTATGTGGATGTCCACTATTTGGTTTTGTGGATGTCCAGAATTGGGGATTGGGGTGGGTCAGGGGGCGGGTTCGACGTCGAAGGCGATGCAGATGCGCCGCTGCTGGCTCCGGAAGGGTACGGTGCCGTGGTAGAAGAAGGAGGGGAATAGCCACATGCGGCCGTATCCGGGTCGGGCGTGGCGCAGTTCCGGAGGGCGCTGAAAGCCCAGGGCCGCGGTGGGTCGGCCAAACTCCAGCCAGCCTTCCGGGTGGCGGTCGGGGTCGTCGATCACGGCGGGTAGCTCCAGGTAGAGCACGCCGCTGAGCCAGCCGTTGGGGTGCACGTGGGCGCGCTCGTGGCCGCGATCGTTCATGACCACGCCCCAGCTGCTGAGTCGGTAGCGCTGGGGGCGGAACTTCACCGCGGGGTGCTCCGGGTCATCCGGAAGGGCGTCCATGTAGGCCCGCACTCCTCGGTGGATGGAGGCCTCGAGGGCGCGCATGACCGCGGGCGGTTGGTCGAGGAGTTCTGCGGTGTGCTTGCCGTTCTCGGTGGACAGTATTCCGCCGCGCAGGGTGGGGTGGGTGCTGACGTGTTCCGCCAGGGCGGCATTGAAGGCAGCGAGATCGGCATAGCCTTCTGGGGCGTCGAAGTCGTGGCCCATCAGGTAGCGCTCATAATCGAGCAGCCAATGCGCTTCGTCGTCGCGACCCGCGTCCCGCAGGGCGTGCACCCGGTAGGCCAGGGCCAGATAGTCGCGGCCGCGGGCGGCTTCGCAGGCGGCGAATACCTCCACAGCGGCGTCGGGTCGACCGGCGCGCAGGTGCAGGTCGCCCAGGTTGTAGTAGGGATCCGCGTAGTTGGGCTGCAGGTGGATGGCGCGCTGGTAGGCCTTGGCGGCGTCATCGACGCGGGCGGCGGCGGCCAGGACCGCGCCGAGGTTCATGTAGTGGCCGGGGTTGCTGTCGTCGGCGGCCACTGCGCGCTGCAACAGGTGAATGGCGCGCTGATGACGGCCTCCGCGGCTCTCGATCATGGCGAGGCTGCTCAGGGCAGCGGCGTGATCGGGAGCGGCTGTCAGGACTTCCCGGTAGCCCTTCGCCGCCGTGCTGTAGCGTCCGGCGTGGTGATGGGCCACGGCCTGGCGCATGAGGGCCTCGAGGGCCTCGGCAGAAGGGCTGCTGCCGGCCTTGATCCGTTTGGCCTTGCTGGAGGAGGTTCTGGCCATGCTGTCCCTGATGCCGAAGACGGGTTCCGGGGGCCGCCTGCGCGCCCCGCCGGAACCCGGACATCATGCCAGGATGGACCTCAAAGGTTGTAGGCCAGTTCCACCCCCCAATGGCGGCGGATGTTGGGCACCCTGATTTCCAGGAGGCCACCGACGTTGGTGGTGGCCTGATTGTGGATCTCGTTGGTGAGGTTCTTGACGAACCCGGAGACCCGGAAGCGTTCGGAGGTATCGCGCCAGGTCATGCTGACGTTGACGATGTCCGATGAGCCGCGCATGTGCTTGAGGAAGTCGCCGTTGAACTGCTGCACGCCTTCCAGTTCCGTGGCCCGTGACGCCGACACCAATTGCTTGGTGCGATGGACCCAGTCTGCGGAGAAGGTGATCCGTCCGTACTGATCCAGGTTCCAGTCGTAGGCGAAGCCGGCGGAGACGGACCACTTGGGCGAGCGGGGGCCCGGCAACAGGTTGGAATTGTCCGTCGGGACCAGCCAGCCAAGGAAATCACCCACTTCGTTCAGAACGCGTTCCGCGGGTGCGCACTGTTCGAGGTCCTGAGAGAAAGGTCCGGGCAGTTCGGGCGGGTTGTCCGGATCCGTGCCGCTGAAGCCGTCGCCATCGGTGCAGAATCCTTTCTGTTTGGTGTCCAGGTAACCGACGCTGGCCCAAAGGCTCAGGTTCTGGGTCGGCACCGCCCTGATCTCTGCCTCGACGCCTTTGGTTTCCACGCTGCCGAGGTTGGACTGGATGGTCTCCTGGCCGCCTGCACCGGCTGAGGGGCGGATGAAGGCCTGCTGGAAGTCCTGGATGTCCGTGTAGAAGGCGTTGACGTTGATCTGCACGCGATTGTCGAGCCATTGGCTCTTCAGGCCGATTTCGAAGTTGTCGGCAGTCTCGGGGTCGTAGGGGCCGATGGAGGTGGGCGTGGTGGCGCGGCCGTTGAAGCCGCCGGACTTGAAGCCCTGGGCCCAGGTGAAGAAGCCCATGACGTCGTCGTTGAACTGATAGCGCAGGCCGGCGGTGGCGGTGAACTCCTTCCAGCGCTCGGAATCGCGCAGAAGGTTGTTGCAGAGAATGGGCGCGCCGGTGGGGTCGAGGACCGGACGGCAACCGCCCTCGGCACCGCCGCTGCTGTCGAAACCGATGGCCGGGGTGAGCCCGAATTGCGGCGTGAGGTCAACCGGGATGATCTCGGTGAAGTCGATCTCGAAAAGGGGCACGGATTGGCAACCGGGCAGGCTGCTGGAGAACGCCGCAGTGGGATCGCCGGCTCCCACGCCGCAGTGGCGGAAGGACTTCTTCTCCGAGGTGAAGCGGCCTCCCAGCATGAGGGTCAGCTGCTCGGTGACGTGCCAGTTGCCCTGGGTGAAGACGGCCCAGGCGTCGTTGCTCTGGTTGCTCCAACCCGCCTGGCCACGGGTGGCCGGGTGGGCGAAGGTGGGTGGCGCACCGGGCTGGGTGAGCAGGATGTTGGGTGCAAACAGGATGCCGAAGGACTCCTGCAGCATGGTGAATTCCTGATCGAAGTAGTAGGCGCCGGCCACGAAATCGAAACGGTCGGAGAAGGTGGAGGCGAAGCGCAGTTCGTGGCTGGTCTGGTAGTGCTCCTGGTCGCGCCGGCCTGCAAACATGTCGTGCAGGGAGACGTCGAGCATGAAGGTGATGCTCTCTTCGGTGTCCCGGTAGTTGCCGATGTAGGTGATGATGCCGAGGTCCGGCAGTTCGTGATCCACCTGAATGGTGATACCCCACTGATCGTTGTCGGCGCCTTGGCCGCGGAATTCGGTGTTGATGTAGCGGTACTCCTCGCTGGCCGACTGGTCCTCCACGGGGCGGCCGCAGAGCTCGGCTGCGTTGGCGGCGGCGGTGACGGGATCCTGACCGCCGACGACGAGGTTGTGGAGGGTCTGGGTGAGGATCACCAGATCATTGTCCGGAGCGCCGCCTGCGCCGCTGCCGCCGCCCGTGAACAGGGTGAAGGGATCGTCACGGCAGTAGTGGTGGGAAGCGCCGGGATAGGTGTCGTCCCGGGTGCGGACCCATTCCCCGCGGACGACCACATCGGTGCGATCGTCAGGTGACCAGCGCAGGGACGGCAGGACGGTGATGCGGTCATTGGCACCGCGGCGTTTGTCGTTGAAGGTGTTTTTCCAGTAGCCGTCGTGGTTGGTGGACTTCACGGCCAGGCGCGCGGCAACGGTTTCGCTCAAGGGCAGGTTGGCGATGCCTTTGACGTCCAGGCGGCCGAAGTTGCCGGCCTGCACTGAAGCGCCGAACGTCGTTTCGTCGAACTGCGGTGCGTTGCGGTTGACCAGCACGGCGCCGGCAATGGTGTTGCGGCCGAAGAGCGTGCCTTGGGGGCCACGCAGGAGTTCCACGGCGTTGACGTCGAGCAGGTCGCCCAAGGCGGTGGAGACGCGGCCCTGGACCACGCCGTCGACGAGAATGGCTACCTTGGGATCCGAGGCCGATTCGATGTCAGCCGTTCCCTGGCCGCGGATCACGAAGGCGGCGGAGTTCTGGAAGATGCCCACCGGCTCCAGAATGACGTTGGGGGATGCACTGGTGAGATCGCGCAGGTCCTGGGCAAAGGCACGTTCGAGCGCTTCGCCGCTGACGGACGTCATGGGAATGGCGACCCGCTGGAGATTCTCGTCGCGCCGGGTGGCGGTGACGACGATTTCCTCGATGGTGGGTTGGCTCGCCAAGGGTGCAGGGCCTGGGATCAGTGCCAGGCCGGTGCAGGCGGCCATTGCCATGGCGTGTCGCAAAGGCTTGATGCTGAAGTTTCCGTCAATCATGTTCGCCCCTCCTCGTTGCGCACCTTTGTGCGCTTATGTTTTGGCTAGAAATGCCTCATGAAGCTCCTTTAACGACTGGGAGGTGGCAGAGATCGCCACCTTGCCCTACAACCAAGGACAAGCACGGTCTTCGACGACAGTGAGAACGGCCCACCACGGCTGGGAGCGGATCGCGGTCCGCCAAAAACGGTGGGTCAGAGATGGTGGGCAGAGACGCAGGAAACAGTCAAGCGCGAATGACTTTGATCGGGGCAGATGGTCAGGCCTTTGCCGTCTGTCGAATCCGGGTGCGGGTCGGATCCGGCGCTCAGCCGGCCTGCTCGACTCGTCGGCAAGGGCGCGGATTGTGTTCGCGTATGGCGGGCCGCTGACAGAACTCGGACCAGCCGTTGGCGCTGCTGATGACGGCGGCGAGACCGCCGGCCTGGGAGGCGGCAAAGGCCTCCTCGGCGCGATCGAGTACCAGTTCCTTCAGGGACGGCGAGGCCGTCTGCCAGTGCCACAGCGTCAGCAGCACGGACGTGCGCAGGACGCCGCGGTCCCAGGGGCCCAGGCGCTGGGCCTCGCGCAGGTAGGCCTCGAACTGATCATCGATCTGAAAGCGCTCGGCGCGAGCGGCTGCGGCGCGCAGCAGCGAGTGGGGCAGGCCGGGGCGGGCGGCGTGGGCGGCAATGGCCAGTTCTTCGGCACGGTGGAAGCTCGCGAAGGCGGCAACGGGGTCGGCTTCGCGCAGTTGGGCGCCGGCTTCGAGCTCGATGCGGGCCAGACGATCCAGGTAGGCGGGGTGGGGCCGAGCCTCGATGACGTTGTTCATGCTGTCGCGGGCGGCCCATAGCTCCGCCTGGGTGGCACGGCCGTCCAGGGCACGCTCGAGCACCCGCTGGGCATCCACCGCCGTCAGATCGATCAACACCCAGCGCAGGCTGATCAGCGTTGCGATCAGTGTGGCCAGCGCCAGCGCGATGATCAGCGTACGGGTAACGAGATGCATGCCGGGAGCCCGAAGCGTGACGACAACGCAAGGCTAGCAGACCGCGCGGCTCGGGCCCACAGCCCGCTGCGATCGCCTCTTGGCGACGCGCCCGGAGAAAGCGGACATCCATAAACTTTTGTGGGTGTCCAGAATTGCATTTGTGGGTGTCCAGAATTGCAATTTGTGGATGTCCAGAAATTGATGACGGCTGGCCGCGGGGTGCCGTGCAAGCGCCGGTTCCTGAGGCCCGGCGGCGAGCCTCGGGGAACCTTTGCGGGAGAAAGTGGACATCCAAAAACTTTTGTGGATGTCCAGAATTGAGATTTGTGGATGTCCAGAAATTGGTGTTGTGGGTGTCCAGAATTGGGTTTGGGGGTCAGTCGGCCAGGCTTTGGTTCATGTCGAGGGCGGGGGAGTCGCAGCCGGGGCGGCCGACGATCTTGGCGGGGACGCCGGCGACGGTGACGTGGGGCGGGACGTCTTCGAGGACGACGGAGCCGGCGCCGACTTTCGCGCCTTCACCGACTTCGATGTTGCCGATGATCTTGGCGCCGGCGGACAGCAGGACGCCGCGGCGGATCTTCGGGTGGCGATCGCCGGATTCCTTGCCGGTGCCGCCCAGGGTGACTTCGTGGAGGATGGAGACGTCGTCTTCCACCACGGAGGTCTCGCCCATGACGATGCCGGTGGCGTGGTCGAGCATGATGCCGCTGCCTAAGCGCGCAGCCGGGTGGATGTCGACGGCGAAGGTGGCGCTGACCTGATTCTGAATGAACACGGCCAGGGGCTGGCGGTCCTGGTGCCAGAGCCAGTGGGCGACGCGGTAGGCCTGCAGCGCATGGAAGCCCTTGAAGTAGAGGAAGGGCGTGGAGTAGTGGCTGCACGCGGGGTCGCGGGTACGGGTGGCGATGATGTCGATCTCTGCCGCCTTGAGGATGCTCGCGTCGGCCGCCATGGCCTCGCAGATCACCTCGCGGATGAGCATGGCAGGCAGCACACCGCTGTCGAGTTTGTTGGCGAGGTGGAAGGACAGCGCGGAGCCGAAGCCCTCATGGTTGAGGATGGTGGCGTGGTAGAAACTGCCGAGAATCGGCTCCTGGTTCACCAGATCCTGGGCTTCCCGGCGGATGGCCGACCACAGGCTGCTGGCGCCGTCGAAATCGGCGCTGGCGTGCATTTGCGCGACCTCGTTGTCGTAGCGGGTCTCGATGGCGCTTCGCATCTCGCGTCTCCGGTCGCCCCGTGTCGCGGGCGCTCTGGGCATTTGCGGCGAAGGTTGCGCTCAGCGTGAAACGAATGCAATAGTTGTGTGATAAGACTAGTGGCGCTTTCCGCCTCGGATCGGCGGCTTACCCCGGCTTGCCCCGGCTTGCCCCGGCTTGCCCCGGCTTGCATAGATGCCGGGTGGGTCTGCTATAAGTGCCCGTGGGAGGGGATGGCAGACCAAACTCCGGGGTGGTGGCGTAGCAGCGCCGAGCCGGATTCTGCGTCTGCGGCACCGTCTCCGGCACATACACCGCGAATAGAGCTGGCTGGCTGACGTGTCCGCACCCATTAATGCTGTTCACACCGGCACGTTCCGCACGGTCGGCCTCATCGGCCGCCTCGGAAATCCGTTGGTGGCCGATACTCTGGTACGCATCCATCGCCTGCTCACCGACCGCGGGGTGCAGGTGCTGGTGGAGGAGCCCACGGCGGGCATGCTCGACGGCCTGAGCGAGCCACCGAAGCTCTGTCATCGGCACGACCTGGGCGGTCGCTGCGATCTGGTGATCGTCGTCGGCGGCGACGGCAGCCTGCTGGGAGTGGCCCGGGAACTGTCGGTTTCGGGGGTACCGGTGCTGGGGGTCAATCGCGGCTCACTGGGATTCCTGGCGGACATCTCACCGGACGAGGTGGAGACCGGCGTGGCCCAGGTGCTGGCCGGTGCCTACGCCATCGACGAACGTTTTCTGCTGGAAACCGAGATCCTGCGCGGCGGTGAGCGGGTGTCCGGCGGGGCGGCGCTGAACGACGTGGTCATCCATGCCGGCACCCTGTCGCGGATGATGGAGTTCCAGCTCTTCATCGACGATGAGTTCGTCTACGAGCAGCGCTCCGATGGGGTCATCGTCTCCACGCCCACGGGTTCCACGGCCTACTCCCTGTCCGCCGGCGGCCCCATCATGCACCCGAAACTCGACGCCATCTGCGTGGTGCCCATGTTTCCCCACACCCTTACGAGCCGGCCGTTGGTGGTGCAGGGCAGCTGCGAACTGGCCATTGTCATTGGCGATTACAACGACACCTCACCTCAGGTGAGCTGCGATTCCCAGGTGGATCTGCTGACCGAGCCGGGTGACCGGGTGCTGGTGCGCAAGCGCCCCGGGCCGCTGCGGCTGCTGCATCCCCTGGATCACTCCTTCTACGAAAGCTGTCGCTCCAAGCTCGACTGGGGTAGCCGCCTGGGAGACAAGCCGCGGGATTAGGCCTGTGAGGCTTTGCTGCGGGCGATCGCGGTCATGGCGCTGTGCCAGGAGGGTAGGTCGCGGCGGTCAGGTCGGCTCTTGAGTGATCATTCCGTATAATCGCGGGATGAGCACGACTGACCCCACTCAACTCGACCCGGATTTTCACGCCTACGACCTCATTGGTGACGTTCACGGCTGCGCCGACGCGCTCATCGCCCTGCTCGACGGTCTCGGCTATCGGCAGCTTCACGGCGTTTGGCGGCATCCCCAGCGCATCGCGCTGTTCACCGGGGATCTGATCGATCGCGGCCCGCTGGTACGGGAAACCGTGCTGCGGGTGCGGGAAATGGTGGATGTCGGGGCCGCTAGGGTGGTGCTCGGCAACCACGAGTACAACCTGGCGGGCTGGTTCTTCCCGGCCCCTGAGGACAGCGGCCGGGACTGGCTGCGGGCCCGCACCGAGCGCAACGAGGCGGGACTGGCGGCGACGTTGGAGGCTTTCGAGGGGCATCCGGCAGATCTTCACTCCACGCTGGACTGGATCGGCGAGCTGCCACTGTGGCTGGAAAGCCCGGCACTGCGGGTCATCCACGCCTGCTGGGATACGGAGCTGATGGCGGCGTTTCGCGCCGGGCATGCTCAGCGCACCCTTGAACGATCGTTGGCGGCGGAGGCCTGTTACTCCGGCAGTCTGGTGCGCCGGTTTCTGGATCGCATCCTGAACGGTTCGGAGCTGCCGCTGCCAGAGGACCGGGTCATGCACGGCCGGGACGGTCTGCGCCGGCGGTCCTTCCGCACCGCCTTCTGGACCCAGGATGCCGAGACCCTGGGGGAGGTGGCGTTTCAGCCCGATCCGCTGCCCGAGGATGTGCATGGCCGCCCCATCGAGGACCACGAGCGGGAGCATCTGCTGAGTTATCCGAGGCATGCGCCGCCGGTGTTCTTCGGCCACTACTGGCTGTCGGGTATGCCGCGTCTGCAGGCACCGAATGTCTGCTGTCTGGATTACTCCATGGTCCTCGGCGGCCGGCTGGTGGCCTACCGCTTCAATGGAGAATCCCGCTTGGATGCGGATCACTTTGCCTGGATGCCGCTGTCCCGCGAGGAACGGGCCGTCTGAGTCAATCGCTGTCGTCGGAGTCACTGCGGCGGGATCGCCGGCGGCGACGGGTCTTGCGCAGGGCCGGGACGACGACGCCGAGCAGGGTCAGGGCGGCGACGATGTGGACGGCAACGCCGGGAATGTAGAGGTTGAATTCGACGCTGGCATGCAGGGCCAGATAGCTCGCCAGCATGATGCCGCCGAAGGCCATGCCGCGGAACCACTTGTCCCGGGACTGCAGCAGTCCGAGACTGCCGCGCACGCAGATCAGCCAGAATCCCCCCAGGCAGACCGCGCCGATGAGGCCGAGCTCGATCACCACCTGGGCGTAGTCGTTGTGGGCGTTGCGCAGGCCGACGAAGATCTCCTCGCTGCGGAAGGCCGGGAACACCGTCCAGAAACTGCCGCCGCCGGTCCCGAACACCCAGAACTCCCGCATCATCGGCAGCAGCACTTCGTTGAAGAAGACGCGGGCATCCGGGGTGGCATCCGGCGCCATGGTGTCGCCGATGCGTTCGGCCACCTGATCGACGCCGAAGATGGTGCCGATGAGCACCAGGTCGATGACGATGATGCTGGCCAGGAAGATCACGAAGCCCCGGGACAGGCGCCGGGAGATGATGGCCCACAGCACGGCGGTGCCGGTGAGCGAAAGGAAGAAGCCCATGTTGCCCATGCGCGAGCGGGTCATGATCAGGGCGATGACCAGCACGATGAGCAGCAGCCGCAGGCCGGCCTTGCCGCTGACGATGGTGTCGAGGAAGTTGCGCAACAGATCGCGCCAGGAACGGGCCGGATCACCGAGCTGGGCCACCATCAGACCGATGCCCAGGGACAGGGTGATGACCATGTACGCGGCGAAGTGGTTGCGGTTGAAGAAGGTTCCGGATGCGGTCGGCGTGCGCGGTAAGTCGAAGCCTAAGACGGTCATCTCGCCGCTGAGCACGCGGGTGACGGCGAAGGTGGCCTGAAAGACCGCAGCCGCCAGCAGGGTCCAGAGCATGGTGGTGACCCGCTCCCGGCTGTGCACGAGTTCGGTGATGAGCAGGGCGGCGGCGAAGTAACCGAAGGACAGCAGGGCAAACTGGCTGGTGTCGAAGGGGTTGCGGGAAACAGTGTAGACCTGAATCACCTGCCAGACGGCCACGGTCAGCAGCAGCCCCAACGGCAAGGTGCTGGCGCGGGTGACAGGACCCGGTCTGCGGCCACTCATGGCCAGCGTGATCAGGTGCCAGGTTCCGAGAGCGCACAGCAGTCCGGCCAGCACCAGCATGGCCCAGCGGTCGTAGCTGCCAAGGGGGATCGGTGCCCAGATCAGCACGGCCAGCAGCAGCGCGAAGCGCGCACGGTCCCCCGGGAGGTGGATGATCCGCTCCCCCATCGTTTCCTCATCAAAGTGGATGGCGTCGCCGATTATGCCAGCTGCATCGAGTGGGAGCCCGCGTTGCGGGCGACGATCAGCGCGGTCCGTGCAACTTGTCGCGCGGGCGGCGGTTCCGGGGGCGTCAGGAGTGATCCGCGCGCAGCGCTTGGGGCGTATCCACATCCCGATGGATGCCCGGATCCTCGCAGGGGACATCGGTCACCTGGGCCGCGGCCTGGATGACGGCTCGGGCGCCGACATCACCGTCGAGGCGCGCAAGCGCAGTGAAGTGATCACTGCCGAAGCCGACCGGATGGCCGGGACGGTTCTGGTGAAGCGGTCGCAGGATGCAGGCGCGGTGGCCTTGGGCGATCTGTTCCTGCAACGCTGCAGCGAGGGTGTGGAGGGTGGCGGCTTGCAGATACGGCATGTCGCCGAGGCCGATGAGGGCATAGTCCCAGCCCACACAATCCCGAATACCCGCGGCCAGGGAGGCGCCCATGCCGTTGCGGCTGTCGGCGGCGAAGGTAATGGCGACTTCGGGGAACTGCCGGGACAGCTTCGCAGCGAGTTCCTGTTCGCCCGGTTCGTCCCTCGCTCTGAGCACCACCCGCAGGGACGGCAGCGCCTGTTGCCAGACGCTGAGCGTGGTTTCGAGCAGGCTGCGGCCGGAGTTCAGAATGGCGCGGCGTTTGTCACTGCCGTAGCGGCTGCCGCGGCCGGCTGCCAGGATCAGGCCGCCGCCTTCGATCCTCAATCGTCCACGTCCAGCAACTGCCGCAGCCGCCGCGTCGGCTGACTGAAGCGAACCGCTTTGGGATCGAAGCGCTCGGGATCGAAGGCCTGGGGCACCCAGCTCCGCAACTCCTCGTGCTCGGGATGGCTGGGGTCCGCGATGGCTTCGAGCAGGTCGGCGTAGCGGTAGGGGCCTCCGCAGTCTTCCGGCGGGCAGGCCCGCTCGCCGGCCACGCATTGGGGGTAGCGCTGGCCCTTGCTGCGGGCTTCGATGCTGAGCAGGGTCACCCGATGTTCCCAGCCGTCGCCGTAGTCATAGCTGTACAGGGTAGTGTCGCCGGGCGTGTCGAGGTGGTCGATGACCCGGTGTTCCCAGCCTGCGTCCACCTGGGCCTGGTCGCCGAAACCCCATTCCTCGTCGGGAATGCCGAAACGCCGGTCCTCGCCGCCGAAGGTGTCGGTGATGCGGAAGTCGTGCAGATGGGTGTCCCACCAGCCCATGCTGTCCTGGATGGCCACGTGCAGGTCCCAGAAGGAAAACCGGGCTGGGACGAGCAGTTCGCGCCAGATGGGCGGCTCGATGTTTTCGAGTTCGACCCTGAGCCTGAGCAAATCGCGGTCCTGGTTGGCCATGGCTGGAGGGCCTCCTCAGCGGGTGGCGGCGGCGCGCTTGGAAGGGCTGGTGGTTTCCGCCATCGTCCGCTGCTCTGCCGTCAGCGCGGTCAGCTCAGCGAGAATGGCAATGGCGATTTCCGGTGGTGTCTTGCTGCCGATGGGCAGGCCGACGGGCGCATGCAGGCGGTCGATCTGCTCCGGACTGAGATCGAGCTGGGCGAGGCGCTCCCGGCGCTTGGCGCTGGTGCGGCTGGAACCCATGGCGCCCACATACCAGGCGCGGGTTTCCAGGGCGGCCATCAAGCCCATGTCGTCGATGCGCGGATCGTGGGTCAGGGCGATGATGGCGGAGCGGGGGTCGTCGGCATGCGCCTTCACTGCATCGTCAGGCATGGCGCAGACGGTGCGCACGCCGGGTACGGCCCACTGGGCCAGCATGTCCTCGCGGGGATCGCAGACGGTGACGTCGTAATCCAGGGCGCCAGCCATCTCGGCCAGGTAACGGGAGACCATGCCGGCACCGATGAGGAACAGCTGCCGGCGCGGGCCGTAGGTCTGCTCCAGCACAGGGTCGGTCCCCGGCGCCTCGTGCAGGACCAGGGGGGCGAAGCCATCAACAGCGCTGAGGGTCATGTCGGCGCCGGCGGCGAGGCGGACGCTGCGGGTGATGCAGCTGCGCTTGTCCAGGCGCTCGACAATGGTTGCGAAGATCGCGGCGTGGCGTGTGGCCAGCGGTTCCACGACCACGTGCAGGTGGCCGCCGCAGGGCAGACCCAGTTTCTCGGTGTCTTCGGGGGCGAGGCCGTACTTCAGCAGTTTCGGAGCATCCGTGACCAGTTCGCCGGCCACGAGTTTTTCAATCAGATCGTCCTCGACGCAGCCGCCGGAGAGGGAGCCCACCAGGGTGCCGTCCTTCCTGCAGGCCAGCAGGGAGCCCACCGGACGCGGTGAGGACCCGTAGGTGGCGACGATGGTGGCCAGCCAGCACGCTTCGCCGGCTGCGAGCCAGTCGCGCACGGCGCCGAGGACGGCCTGATCCACTGCCTGCATGGGGGGAACTCCGAGGATGACTTTGCAATGGGAGATTCTGCGCTTTTCGGTGACGGCTTCCAATTGGGATGGCTGCGGCGACCGCGCGATGACTCGCAGCAACGAGATGTTTGACAACCACCGCTGGTGTGTGAGTTTATTCGTTTCATAAGAAAATGTTTATTCAGAACGCCGCAAGGCGGCATCTGGGAGGGTGGTATGGATCTACTGCGGTCAAATCGTGCGCGGGCTAATCCGGCGCGGAGTTCGTACGTCACAGCTGTTTGTTCCGGGCTGATCGCCCTGGTGATACCCGGTGCATCGATGGCGCAGCCCGCCACTACCTCCGGTGAGGCCAGGGCACGGGCCATCGATGAGATCGTGGTCACTGCCCGGAACGTCGAAGAGACCCTGCAGGAAGTGCCCGTCGCCGTGACAGTTCTCGATAGGGATACCCTCGATCTGTTTCGCATCGACGAGGCGACCGACCTGATCAGCCGCGTACCTGCGCTGACGGTGGCCATCGGCGGCTCCGGCGCCGGCGCGCAGATCAACCTGCGCGGCGTGGGGTCCTCGAGCATTTCCAATGCCTTTGATTCAGCCGTGGCTCTCAACTACGACGGCATCTCTGTCAGCACCCAGAGACTGCTGCAAAGCGCTTTCTTCGACGTCGATCAGGTGAGCGTCCTGAAAGGGCCCCAGTCGCTGTTCTTCGGCAAGGCGGCCTCCGCAGGCGTGCTCGCGCTGCGTTCCGCTGAGCCCACGCAGGACTGGCAGTATGG
Organism: Gammaproteobacteria bacterium; assembly: GCA_020832085.1. Lineage (GTDB taxonomy): Bacteria > Pseudomonadota > Gammaproteobacteria > Pseudomonadales > Azotimanducaceae > SLTB01. Next base: position 27,667 of record JAFIFJ010000150.1, read on the forward strand.
TGGCAAGTCCTCGTATGAGTTCGAGGAAGAAGCCAGGAGCATTGGCGGCTTCATTTCCGGTCCGCTCACGGAGACGCTGGGCTTCAGGCTCGCCGCGGAATACCAGGATATCGACAAGTTCGTGCGAGTCGCCGACACGGCTCCCACCCAGAATCGCAATCGCGGGATGACGAATCTGATCTCACGGGTCACCTTCGACTGGGCTGCGGCGGAGAACTTCAACGCCAACCTGAAGCTCAACTACAACCGGCAGCGTTCAGACACGCTGAACGGGCGCCAGGACGTTTTCTGTGGCGCTGACGGCCCCGACCCATCGGTCCTTCTCGGAGGCGCATTGACCGGAGGTGGCATACCGGGCATCGACCTGTTCCTGCCCACCCACGACTGTATCCTGGGCAACGGTCGTTTTGTTGGTGTCGACGGTCACCCGGTCATCAACACCGTGCCCGCAGGCTCGCCGGGCGAAGGGAAAAGAGACATCAGTCAGGCTTACAACAACACGGACATTTTCTTTGGCCGGTTGCAGCTCGATTACGGCCTCAGCGACAACTACGACATTACTGTGCTCCTCGGTTACGTGGATGTGGATAACGAGTACAACGATTCCTTCAATTCCACGGGTCAGCTCCCGGATGGAACCCCCGCAGGGCTGGTGGCGCCGTTTGAAAACACGCTCAAGCAGTTCACGAGCGAAGTGAGGCTGGCGAGCAATTTCACCGGGCCGTTCAACTTTCAGGTGGGCGGTTTCTACGAGAAGCGAGAGATCGGACATCGGACGTCTCAGAACGCCTTCAATCCTTCGCTGCTAGAGGCCTTCGGCCCCCCGTTCGGGCCTGATGCGGTCACCGGTGCCACCTTTGACTGGCTCGCTGATCGTCCCATCGATGCCAAGGCCCTGTCGTTCTTCGTCAGCGGTGAGTACAGGCTGTCTGAGCGTTGGGAGCTGTCTGGCGGCGTGCGTTACACCGATGAAGATAAGAGCACCATCGTCGCGTTCCCGTATGTGCACTCGGCGCTGCCGATTGTCTTCGGTTCGGTGTCCAGCGGCTTCACGACGGATGACATCAAGTTCAGCGACAGCAACTGGTCGCCTGAAGTGGTGCTGCGCTACATCCACAATGACAACATCTCCGTCTATGGCGCCTTCAAGACGGGCTTCAAGTCGGGTGGCGTCGACAACAACACGCTGCCGATAGGCACGGTGATTCCGGAGCTCAACAGTCCGGACCCGGCCGTCAGAGCTGCTGCGGTAGATCTGTTGACCTTCGAGTCTGAGACCTCCGAGGGCTTTGAACTGGGTTTCCGCTCGCTGCTGCTCGACCGCAGCCTGATGCTGAATGTGACGGCATTCCGGATCGAGTACGAAGATCAGCAGGTGCAGCTGTTCAATCCCGCGGTATTCGCTTTCGACACCTTCAATGCGGGCGAGGTCAGGACCCAGGGTGTGGACATCGATTGGGCATGGGTGACGCCAGTCGAGGGCCTGAGCGTGTATGGGGCCTGGGGGTTTCTCGATGCGAAAATCACTGGCGACCTGATTGCGGCGTCGGGCGAGAATCTGCGTGGTCGTACTTCAGGGAGCGCGCCGAAGTTCTCCGGCAACGTTGCATTGAGCTTCGAAACCGGCATTGCCGATTCCCTGATGCTGCGAATCAGTCCGAACATCTTCCATTCGAGCGGTTACATCGCGGGCGGTTCCACGCGTAATACCTTTGATCCGGTGACCAATCGCCTGGGCGACCTGAAGCAGGGCAGCTACACCACGATCGACTTGAACGTCTCGCTGCTGTCCATGGCCAGTGACTGGAGGGTCTCCCTGATCGCCAGGAACCTGACCGACAAGGCTACGATCACGGGCGGTGGTCCTGCCCCGTTCCGGCCACCGACAGGGGATGATCAGCTGGTCAACTTCAATCGTGGCCGGCAGGTCTATCTGGAGGCAGCCTACAACTTCTGATCCAGAAGTCTGGTCCAGATGACGCAGTCGGCGAGTTCGGCGCTGAGACAGCCGCCGAACTCGCCAGTTGTCTGAGTGCTCAGGGTGCTCGCCTTCAGCTCTGGCCGAAGGCGAGCTGCTGCCAGACGGCGCGGTAGTCGTAGTCCGTGTCCAGCGCCAGATTGAGCCTGTTGTAGGATCCGAAATCACTCACCACATGGGTGATCTGCACGATGCCCTTGTCCGTGAGGCCCACGTCGCGCAGCGCCTGAACGTCCGCATCGGTGATGCCCGCAGGCTCGCGGTTCACCTTCAGGGCGTAGCTCAGCAGGGCCTGCAGGCGGGCATCATCGACGCCGTCCACCCCGCGTTCGAGCAGCCCTGCCACGTAGTCCTCGGCGGTCTGCAGCCCGTAGTTGAGGATGGTGCAGAAGGCCGCCGTGCAGTAGGGACAACCGTTGGCCTGTGAGACCAGGATGCCGATGTGCTGGATCTCGATCATGGTCAGCTCACCGGCTTCCCACAGCACCTTGGTGGCTCCGAGCTTGGCGGTGAAGAACTCCGGGAAGTTCAGTTCCACGTAGAAGTGGTTGGGGACGCTGCCCTCCATCTGCGTCACCCACTCGAAGATGCCGGCCACTGCCGGGTCGTCGACCTGCTCCGGTTTGACGAGTTTCACGCGAGCCATGCTGCGATCTCCTGCTTTGCCATCTGCCTCAGAAGTCCCGTCGGACCTCCAGCCTGACCTGCCGGCCGCGATCGAACATGCCTTCGAAGGCCTGGAAGGCGGTGCCGTGAATGCCGGTGATCAGATACTTCTCGTTGCCGAGATTGCGTCCGCTCAGGACCGCTGACCAGGACCGGCTCGGGCTGTGCCAGCGCATGCTGGCATCGAGGAGATGATAGCTGCCGGTTTTCAGCTGGGGCGAGTTGAAGGCGTCATTGAAGGAGGACGCGCGGTAGCTCCAGTCGATGCGGGTGACCAGTTCGCCGAGGTCCGCCAGCTCGAAGGCCTTCGAGACGCCCAGGCTGGCGGTGAAGTCGGGCACGCGCTCGAAGTCGAAGTCCTCGCCGATCAGGGTCAACGCCGTATCGATGCGATCGTAGCCGGCATCGAGCCAAGCGAGACTGGCATCGATGAGCCAGCCGTCTCCGGGTGCGGCCTGCAGCTCGAGTTCGAGCCCCTTGATGGTGGCCTTGCCGATGTTCTCGGTGACCGGCGCGACGCTGTTGAAGACCTGCACCTGCAGGTCCTCGTAGTCGGTCCAGAAGATGGCGCCGTTGAAGCGCAGGCGGCGATCGAACAGGCGCGACTTGAAGCCGATCTCATAGACCTCGACGAACTCCGGATCGTAGGTGGGAATGAGATCGAGGTCCGGGGTGCCGGGTGGCGCCGTGAAGCCGGCCACCACCGGCGGGAAGACGCGCTGGGTGAAGCCGCCGGACTTGAAGCCCTCGGAGTAGCTGGCGTAGAGCATGAGTTCTTCTGAGACGTCATAGGAGAGGCTCACCATGGGGGTGAATTCCTTGATGGTGATGCTCTTCTTCACCGCCGGCAGGATGGGCTCGCCGGCCTGCAGGAAGGGTGCGTCCAACGCCGCCAGCGGGTTGCCGGGCGGCACCACTTCGCTGATGCCCGCGAAGTAGTTCTGGAAAATCACCTGCTGGGGCAGGAAGGATTTCTTCTCGTCGGTGTAACGACCGCCGACGGTGAGCTGCATCTGCTCGGTGACGTCGTAGCTGATCTGGGCGAAGCCGGCCCAGGCGCGGTTGTCGAACTTGCCGCCGGACTGGAAGTTGGAAACTGTGAAGTCGAGGATGTTGACGTTGTCGCCGTCCTCCTCGAAGTAGTAGAAGCCGACGATCCAGTTCATGCGATCCCGGCTGCCGATGAGCTGCAGCTCCTGGGTGATCTGGGTCTGCTCCAGGTCGTCGAAGTATTGCGCGATGCGATGGGGAGAGTGATCGCCGTCGCGGGCGAAGCTGGCATCGAGGTCGCGCCAGGCGGTGATGGACTTCAGCGTGATGTCCGGCGTCAGCTCCCAGCTCAAAGTTGCCGCGGCGGCATACAGGTCACTCTTGGAAAATGCGGGTGCCGTGCCTTCGTTGAGTCCATCGGTGCCGATGAAGCGGGCATCGAAGCAGTTGGGTGCGTCCGGGTTGGACCTGATGCCATTGCCCGCCGGGTCGGTGGCGGCGCAGGGCAGGCCGGGAGCAGTGGCGCCGGCGGTAACGTTGTGGATGAAGGCCATGGGCGGCGGAGGTGCCGCCACCACGCCGTCGAGCTGGCTCAAGTCCGTGAAGTCGATGTCCAGCAGACGCAGGGCCGGGCCGTTCTCCCGGCTGCGGGTAGCCTCGAAGCTGAAGTCGCCGCTGAAGCGGTCGTTGGGCTCCCAGGCCAGGGCAATGCGGCCGGTGAGGGTGTCGTCGTCACCGAGATCGATGCCGTCCCGCCGCTTGACGTAGCCGTCCTGCTTCAGGGAGGCGGCCGTGATGCGGGCAGCCAGGGTGTCGTTCACGGGGATGTGCAGCGCGCCCTTGATGCGCCGGAGGTCGTCGCTGCCGCCGGTGACGGACAGATACCCTTCGAGGTCGCCGCCGGGCTCGGGCTTGACCGTCGTGACGGAGATCGCGCCGCCGATGGTGTTGCGGCCGAACAGCGTACCCTGGGGGCCCCGCAGCACTTCGAGGCGCTCGATATCGACGATGTCGAGAATGGCGCCTACGGAACGCGCCACGTAGACGCCATCCACATACAGTCCCACGCCCGGTTCCGTGGTGGGGAGAAACTCCTTCTGGCCGATGCCCCGCAGGTAGATCGCGGCGGAGTTGGAGGCGCCGCCGAAGCTGGGATTGTTCTCCAGCGTCAGGCTGGGGACGAACTTGGCGACGTCGTCGAGCCGGTCGACGCCCCGGTACTCCAGCGCCTCACCGCCGTAGGCGGAAATGGCAATGGGTGCGCTCTGGAGATCTTCCGTGCGCATGCGTGCGGTGACGACGATCTCCTCGACCATGCGGCCGGCGCGTTCGCGGGCGGTTTCGGCAGCCGCTGCAGCGGTGGAGCCGGCACAAAGCAGGAGCGCGGCAGGGAGCGCGATGCCCCTGCGGACGGTGGTGTTGGTCATGATGAGCGACCCCCTTGTCGCGTTGTCTTTATGGCGTTGTTCTTATCGCGTTGACCTTGTTGGTTCGGGCTCTGTCGGGCCGGCGGATCCTCAGGCGATGACCGGCACTGACTTCATGGCTTCGGCCAGATCGGCGTCGGAGAGATCGAGATCCACCATCTCGCCGCTCAGGTACTTGTCGTAGGCCGCCAGATCGAGATGACCATGACCGCAGAGGGCGGTGAGGATGACTTTCTCTTCACCGCTGGCCTTGCAGGCCAACGCCTCCCGGATGGCCGCCGCGATGGCATGGGTGGGCTCCGGCGCCGGCACGATGCCTTCAGTGCGGGCGAACTGCAGAGCGCCGGCGAAACATTCCGTCTGGGGAATGGAGATCGCCTCCACCAGGCCGAGCTGGTAGACGTGGGATACCAGCGGGGCCATGCCGTGATAGCGCAGGCCACCGGCGTGGATGGGCTCGGGAATGAAGTCGTGACCCAGGGTGTGCATCTTCATCAGCGGCGTGAGTCCGGCGGTATCGCCGAAGTCGTAGCGGTACTGGCCCTTGGTCAACGTCGGGCAGGCCGACGGCTCCACGCAGCGGATCACCGGATTCATCCTGCCGGCGAGCTTCTCCCGCAGGAAGGGGAAGGCGAGGCCGCCGAAGTTGGAGCCGCCGCCGGTGCATCCCACGAGTACATCAGGCGTTTCGCCCACCTTGGCGAGCTGCAGCAGGGCCTCCTCACCAATGATGGTCTGGTGCAGCAGGACGTGGTTGAGCACGCTGCCCAAGGCATAACGGACGCTGGGATCGGCCACCGCTTCGCTGACGGCCTCGGAAATGGCAATGCCCAGGGAGCCGGGATGATCCGGGTCCTTCGCCAGCAGGGAGCGGCCGAACTCCGTGAGATTCGACGGGCTCGGGTGGACCTTGCCGCCCCAGATTTCCATCATGGTGCGACGATAGGGCTTGGCGCGGTAGGACGCGGCAACCTGCCAGATCTCACATTCGAGCCCGAACTGGGCACAGGCGAAGGCCAGGGAGCTGCCCCACTGGCCGGCACCGGTTTCGGTGGTGAGTTTGCGGATGCCTTCCTGGGCGTTGTAGTACACCTGGGGGACTGCGGTGTTGGGCTTGTGGGAGCCGGCCGGGCTCACGCCTTCGTACTTGTAGAAGATCTTCGCCGGCGTGCCGAGCAGCTTTTCGAGGCGCCGGGCCCGGAACAGGGGGCTTGGCCGCCATAGGCGATAGACATCGAGCACCGCTTCGGGAATGTCGATGTAGCGCTCGGTGCTCATCTCCTGCTCGATCAGGGCCTTGGGAAACAGCGCTGCGAAATCCTCGCCGGTGGCGGGCTGCAGGGTGCCCGGATGCAGCGGCGGCGGCAGCGGTTCCGGCAGATCCGGCGCAATGTTGTACCAGCGCGTCGGCATCTCGTGCTCTTCGAGGAGGATCTTGGTGTAGTCGTTCATCAGTACCTGTCCGTCTTGGGCTGCGAGTGGGCCGCGCTCGGGCGACCGGAGATGATAGGGGCGTGCTGCGGCGAGCGAAAGCGGGATTTCCCTCCTGTAGCTGCAAAGCCATAATGTCCCCTCCCTGCAAAGCTAAAGTGTCCCCTTTTGTCCGGGGCACCGCGCATGAGTGGGGATCTGACCTTGAGCCTGCGAGAGATCGATCGTCTCGGTGTGTTGGAACAGCTGGCGTGTG
>JAFIFJ010000163.1 GCA_020832085.1 Gammaproteobacteria bacterium
CCGCCGGGTCACCAATTGATGTGGTACGGCTACGCGAAACTGGCCGGCATGTGTGAAGGTTATCTGCTCAGCGAGGCCATGAAATGACATCAGCTACCGCAAGCGAAGCTTTCACGGATAAATTTGTGGGTAATGGGCAGGGCTAGCCCGCATCTCCGCGTCCGCAGCCGTGAATCGGTGAGATATGAGGGCTGGCCCTCAGCACCAGTCCAGATTGACGTGTTCGATGCCCTCCGCCGCCAACCGTTCGCGGAGGCGCTGCACGTCACGGTAGAGCCCCGCCACCTTGAACTCGTGGGTCTCGCAGAACACCTGATCCACCGCGTGAATGTCAGCGCTGTCCAGCAGGTGGTTCAGCAGCCGAGCTTCGAAGCCTTCGACGTCGATTTTGAGCAGCTGCACCTGCCCGAGCTCGCTGATCACGTCGGCCAGGATTACCGTATCGACGTCCACAAACCGGGTCGGGTCCAGGTTGTGCTTCGTCGACAGCAGCGATGATCCCGAAGAGTGCTCGAGGGGATCAGCGCTGCGGTGGCGATGCAGAAAGAGCTTGGCCGGACCGGGACGATCGGAAACGGCACGTTGATGGCAATGCACGTTCGGGCATTCGCGGGTGCGCTGTTGCAGCACGGCGAAGGCTTCTGGAAAGGGCTCGAAGGCATGCACCGTAGCGCCTCCGGAGGCCATCGCCAGCGTGACGTCGCCGATGTTGGCGCCGCAGTCGATGGCGATGTCGCCGGGACCCAAGCGCAGTTCGGCGAATGCCCGCATGGCTTTGCGCTGCCGCGGCACCTTGCTCAGCCCGTACAGCTGCCGGACCAGTTTCAATGCAAGCGATGAGATGGGATTCATGAGCGTCCTGCGAGGCGGCACAGCGACGCATGCCGATGCACGGAGCCTGACCGTACAGCTTCCTGTGCGCGTTGGCCAATCGCGCCGGTTGGAGTCAGACCGATGGTCGGCGTGCCGCCCTCAGAACAGTTCGGCGAGCTGCTTCAGGTCGCAGATCTCCCAAGTAGGCGCCAGATCATCGAGTTCCCAGGGCGTGCCACTGCGATTCACCCACACCGTCGCCATGCCCACCCGATGGGCACCGCGGATGTCATCGTCGGCGTGGTCACCGACGTGTACGGCAGCGTCCGCTCCGACCCCGGCCTCCTGCAGTGCTCGCTCGAACATTTCAGGGTGGGGTTTGCGACGGCCGACGCTTTCTGCGCTCAAATGGAAGGCGAAATAGCGATCGAGTCCGAGCCGGGCCACGCTGGCGTTGCCATTGGAGAGCGCACCGAGGGTATAGCGGCGGCTCAAGTGCTCCAGGGTGTCGAGGGCGTCCTCGAAATATTCGATGTCATGGCGGGCATCGAGGAAGGCAGTGAAAGCACCCTCGGCCAGGGTCGCCGCATCCGCGTATCCGCAGGCGGCGAGGGTGGACTCGACCATGCGATGGCGAAGGCCGGAGATGTCGTGCAGCAATTCTGGTTGCGCTGCGAGCAGCTGTTCGCGCAACTGCATCAGGGCGTCGCGGTCGAAGCGGCGATTGACCTCCGGGGCGTGGGTGTCGAGATAGTCACGCATGCGGTGCTCGGCCCGGATGATGACGGGCGCCACGGGCCAGAGGGTGTCGTCGAGGTCGAAGGTGATCAGGCGGATACTGCGGGAACCGTCATTCAAGCGTGTCGTCCTTCTCCGATTTCCTGCGCTGTGCGCGGGGATGGCTGCGATCGTAAACCTCGGCAAGATGCTGGAAGTCCAGATGGGTGTAGATCTGCGTCGTGGAAATGTCGGCGTGCCCGAGCAGTTCCTGCACGGCGCGCAGGTCCCCGGAAGACTCTAGCAGGTGGCTGGCAAAGGAGTGTCGCAGGGCATGAGGGTGAACCCGGCCGTCGATCTGCCGCGCCAGACCGCGCTGGTGCAGCCGCTGCTGGATGCTGCGGGCGCCGATGCGTCGGCCCTTGCGCGACACGAACAGCGGACCGCCACCCTCGGCTTCACTGCCGGGCGGCATGACACCCGCCCGCAGCGGCAGCCAGGCGCGAATGGCTGCTCGCGCCTGGCGCCCCACTGGAACGACGCGGGTCTTGCGCCCCTTGCCGGTGACGGTGACCAGGGCGTCATGCAGGTCGACATCGCCGACATCCAGTCCAACGAGTTCGGCGAGGCGCAGGCCGCTGGAGTAGATGAGTTCGAAGCAGGCCTGATCCCGTCGGCTTAAGAACTCGTCGTCGGTGCTGGCGCCGGCGTCGAGCAGGTGCCCGACCTGGTCGGTGTCCAGCGTGCGCGGCAGGCGGCGGGCTGCCTTCGGTGCAGGAATACCCTTGGCCGGATTGCGGCGTATGCCGGTCGTGCGGGCGAGGTAGTCGAACAGGGCCCGCAGCGCGGACAGGGCGCGACGAATGGAGCGTCCGTCGAGACCGCGCTGATGCTCGGCGGCGACGAAACTGCGAACTTCGTGGACGTCCACGGCGTCGAGGGTGCGGTCTGCATCGCGCCGGGCCAGGTGGGCCAGAAAGCGCTCGAGATCCCGTCGATAACCGCTGACGGTATGGGGCGAAAGCTGGCGCTCGCGTTCGAGATGGAGCAGGAAGGCAGCAAGATGCTTCTGGTTCGCCCCAGGCGGCTGTGCGGGATCCGGCAGGCTCACGCCGTTCCGGTGGAGCCGGCCCCGCCACCGACGGGGGTCCCGCCGAGGGGGGTCCCGCCGACCGGCAGGATTTCCTGCATGAGCATGCGGGCAATGGCGTCGCCGAGAAAGCGCACGAACATCGTGCCCATGTCGGGGGTGAAGTGATTCGGGTCCCGGCTGCCCAAGGCCAGCAGCAGCAGCCCGCCGGGAACTTCCACCGGCATGACCGCGGCGGAGGCGACGTCGGCTTCCTGGCCGGCGAACAGAAAGGCCAGTTCCGGCTCCCGCAGCAGACCACAGACGATGCGGCCCGGACGCAGCAGGTGACCGACGGTGGGCTGGGCATCGGCCTCGGAGGTCACGGCAATGGCGCGGCGCAAGTCGGGTGAGAATCCTTCCGTCTCGATGCCGTGCATGGCCACCGCGTCGAGGTCGAAACCGCTGGTCAGTCCATCCTCGAGGCGGCGGAGCCGGGCCTCGGTGCCTGCGGTTTCCATGAGCCGCAGCGTGAGTTCGAGGGTGCGTTCGAACAGGCGGTGATTCTGTCTGGCAGTGCGGACCATCTCGTTGAGCCGGCGGCGCATGCTCTGGTTGCGCTCGCGCAGCACCTTGAGCTGACGTTCAACCAGGGAAACAGACCCTGTGCTGCCATGGGGCAGGAGCAGCTCGCCTAGAAGGGCATCGCGTCCGACGAAGAAGTCGGGATGATCGCGCAGGTAGGTGGCCACGTCCTCGGCGCTCAGGGACTCACCGCTGTTGGCAGTGGAGGCCAGCCTGGGCAGGGGCTTGTCGCTCATAGCTCGATCCGACCTTCGAATACCACCTCAGCGGGTCCCAGCATCATAATGTGATGGCCGGGGCCCTGCCAGGACAGCCGCAGCTTGCCGCCGGGCAGGGAGACCTTCACCCGCTCGTCCACGCGGTCGCGCCGGTGGGCGGCCGCCACAGCGGCGCAGGCACCGCTGCCGCAGGCACGGGTTTCGCCGGCACCGCGTTCGAAGACGCGCAGCCGCAGAAAACCACGATCCACCACCTGACAGAAGCCGACGTTCACGCCCTTGGGAAAGGCCGGCAGCGCCTGGACGGCGGGACCGATGCGTTCCACGTCGGCGGTGAAGATGTCCTCGACGAACGCAATGGCGTGGGGATTGCCCATGGACACCAGCTCAAGCTCCAGCGTCTCGCCGTCGATGCTCACCCGGGCGCTATCACCATCGAGTTCACAGGTGGCATCGGCGACGCAGGGCAGGCTGGCCGGATCGAAATTCGGCTCTCCCATGTCCACTTCCACCTGGCCATTCTCACGCAGATGGCAGACGACGATGCCGGTATTGGTCTGCAGAGTGACGTCGGGTTTCACGGCCAGCTTACGGTCATGCACGAAACGCGTGAAGCAGCGCGCGCCATTGCCGCACTGTTCCGCTTCGCTGCCGTCGGCATTGAAGATGCGGTAGCGGAAGTCCGCCTCGGGAATCTCGGGCGGCTCCACCGCCAGCAGCTGATCGAAGCCGATGCCGGTATGGCGGTCGCCGAGGCGTGCGATGTCTGCCGCCGTCAGCATGGCCGTCTGGGTGATCAGGTCGATGACGACGAAGTCGTTGCCGAGGCCGTGCATCTTGGTGAATTCGAGCTGCATGGCGGAACCATCCTCAATCGCTGACGGGCAGCGGTGGCAGGAGCTGCTCGAGCGCGAGCTGGTCGGCGAGGGTCTCACGGCGTCGTACCAGAAACTCCTGCTCTCCGCGGACCAGCACTTCGGCAGCCCGGTTGCGGGAATTGTAGTTCGAAGCCATGCCAAAGCCGTAGGCCCCGGCGGTGGTGACCGCCAGCAGATCGCCGGCCGATGCGGCGAGCATGCGGTGCTTGCCGAGAAAATCCGAGGATTCACACACCGGCCCCACCACGTCCACTTCGACGGCAGGCGTACCGGGTCGTTCGAGGACGGGCTCGATGCCGTGAAAGGACCCGTACAGGGCTGGCCGCAGCAGGTCATTCATGGCGCCGTCCACCACGAGAAAGTGCCGGCCTTCGTTTTCCTTCACGTACTCCACGCGGGTCACGAAGACACCGGCTTCACCCACCAGCCAGCGCCCCGGTTCGAACATCAGGGTTTCGCGTCGATTGCCGAGGCGATCGAGAATGGCCGTAGCGTAGGCGGTGATACTGGGCGGTGTTTCGTCCCGATAGCAGACGCCGAGGCCGCCGCCGAGGTCGATGTGAGCGAGTTCGATGCCGTCGTGGTCCAGTTCCTCCACCAGCGCCAGGACCCGGTCGAGGGCGTCGACGAATGGGGCTAGCGTGGTGAGCTGTGAGCCGATGTGGCAGTCGACCCCTTTCACCGCCAGCGCCGGGGCGTCGGCAGCGTAGCGATACAGCGCAGCGGCACTGCCGATGGCGACGCCGAACTTGTTCTCCTTCAGGCCCGTGGAAATGTAGGGGTGGGTGGCGGCGTCCACGTCCGGGTTGACCCGCAGCGATACCGGCGCCACCACGCCAAGGCGCTGGGCCACCGCTTCCAGGCGCAGGAGTTCGGCCTGAGATTCCACGTTGAAGCAGGCCACACCCACTTCCAGGGCCCGTTCCATCTCGGCCACGGTCTTGCCTACGCCGGAAAAAACGATGCTCGCCGGGTCGCCGCCGGCACGCAGCACCCGCTCGAGTTCGCCACCGGAGACAATGTCGAAGCCGGCGCCGAGCTGGGCGAGGAGCTGCAGCACGGCGAGGTTGGAGTTGGCCTTGACCGCATAGCAGACCCGGTGCGGGTGACCGCTGAAGGCTTCGGTGAAGGCCCGGTAGCGCGCCTCGATGGCGCTGGCGGAATACACGTACAGGGGCGTGCCGTGGCGCTCGGCCAGGGGCCCCAGGGCAACCTCCTCGAGATGGAGTTCGCCGTTGCGTCGGCTCAGGGCAGTCATGGTCAGGCGCCGTGCGCGGCCTCGATGGCAGTCCTGGCCGCGACTCGGCTCTGGGAGGCCATCGCAGCTTCGATGGCATCGGACTTGGGAGCGAGTCCACTCTGCGAGGGCGGGGTCAAGGGTCCTTTCTGGCCACAGGTTGCCGCCATCAGGGCCAGGGCCAGGACCAGGATGCGGGCGGCTAACGGCATGGCGGGGCTCCTTGCGGATCGTGGAAAAGTGCAAGCGGCGAGAATAACACGGGCGGCTGGTCAACCGCCCGCATTCAGGCGCTCCCAGCCGCGGGCGACGGCGGCGCGCACCTGCACTGGCGCTGTTCCGCCGAAATGATCACGGGCCGCTACCGAGCCTTCCGGAGTCAGCACGTCGAACACGTCCGCCTCGATTACGGCGGAGAATTGCTGCAGGGTCGCAAGGGGCAGCTCCGCGAGATCGCAGCCGGCAGCCACAGCGTGGGCCACGGCCTGCCCGACGGCCTCGTGGGCATCCCGGAACGGCAGCTCACGACGCACCAGGTAGTCGGCGAGATCGGTGGCGGTGGCGTAGCCGCGGATGGCGGCGGCACGCATGACGTCCGGTTTCGCCACCAGCGCAGGGATCATGTCTGCATAGGCCTTCAGGCAGTCGTGCAGGGTGTCCACCAGATCGAACAGCGGCTCCTTGTCTTCCTGATTGTCCTTGTTGTAGGCCAGGGGCTGAGACTTCATCAGCACCAGCAGGCTGTTGAGGTGGCCCACCACCCGGCCGGTTTTGCCGCGCACGAGTTCCGGGACATCCGGATTCTTCTTCTGCGGCATGATCGACGAACCGGTGCAGAAGCGGTCGGGCAGGTCGATGAAGTCGAACTGGGCCGACGACCAGAGCACGAGTTCCTCGGAGAGCCGGGAGAGGTGAATCATGGTCAGACTGGCCCAGGCCGCCAGTTCGATGGCGAAGTCCCGGTCGCTGACCGCATCCAGGGAGTTTTCCGCAACGGCGTCGAATCCCAGCAGTTCCGCGCTGTAGTGCCGGTCCAGGGGGAAGGTGGTTCCGGCCAGGGCAGCGGCTCCGAGTGGCAGGACGTTGACCCGCCGACGGCAGTCCGCCAGCCGCTCCCGATCACGCAGCAGCATCTCGAAGTAGGCCAGCAGATGATGGCCGAAGGTCACCGGTTGGGCGGTCTGAAGATGGGTGAAGCCCGGCATGATGGTGGCGGCGTGGGCCTCGGCCTGGATGAGCAGCCCTTCGGCCAGGCGGCGCAGTTCCGCGTCGAGGCCGTCGATCTCGTCGCGCAGCCACAGGCGAATGTCCGTTGCCACCTGGTCATTGCGCGAACGGCCGGTATGCAGCTTCTTGCCGGTGACGCCGATGATCTCCGTCAGCCGTGCCTCGATGTTCATGTGGACGTCTTCACGTCCCACAGACCACTCGAACAGCCCGCCCTCGATTTCCTCGCGGATCTGCCGCAAGCCGTCGAGGATGGCATCCCGCTCGCCCTGGCTGAGTACGCCCACTTTGCATAACATGGTGGCGTGTGCGACGGAGCCGGCGATGTCCTGCCGGTAGAGCCTGTGGTCGAAGGTCACCGATGCGGTGAAGCGCTCGACGAATGCATCGGTGGGTTCCTGGAAGCGGCCGCCCCAGAGTTTCGACTGCTGGTCGCTCATGCTGACCTCGGTGGCTTCCGTGCCTGGCGCCAAGGCGGCACGGGTACGTTTCGGGGGGGCGGATGATACCAGAGCGGCGGGGGGATCCGGCCTTTCGGAATGCCTTGGGCCGGGTCGATGGGAAGCATATGGCGGCATCTGAGAGCGCGGCGGGCCAGCAGTTCGAAATACCGGAGCTGTGCTCGGCCAATTCCCTGGCCGCTGTGGTCATCAGCGCCCAGCTGCTTGCGGTGGTCGTCGTTCTGCTGTCCGGTGCACTCACCTGGATCAGCTTTGCGGTGACATCCCTGTTCGTGCAGTGGGTGGCCCTGGCTGGTGCCGGGACCCTGTGTTTCGCACGTCCCTGGCTGATGCGGCTGCCGGCGGCAGCCGGGGGGCTGGCGGCCTGGCTGCTGGTGGTGGTCGTGGTGGCGCTGTTTTCCGTGCTGGCCGAGCTGATTCTCGTCGGTCGTTTCGGCAGTTGGCTCGGGGGGATATCGAGCACTCCGCTGCTGCCTGCCGCCACGCCCGACTGGTCCCTGGTGCTGCGTACTACGCTGGTGGGAGGCATTCTGGCCGGCATGCTGCTGCGATACCTTTTGGTTCAACAGCAGCTGCGCGATCGCGAGCAGTCTGAATTGCGACTGCGTCTGCAGGCGCTGCAGTCGCGCATCCGGCCCCACTTTCTGTTCAACAGCATGAATATCATCGCCAGTCTCATCGAAACCGATCCCGTCACGGCGGAGCGAGTGGTGGAGGATCTCTCGGAGCTGTTCCGGGCGTCATTGAACGAGGCCGGCAATCAGGTGCCACTTCAGCAGGAGCTCGATCTCTGTGAGCGCTACGTGCGCATCGAGCAGCTCCGCCTCGGCAAGCGGCTGACGGTGGAGTGGAACGTGGACGCCGTTCCCCATGACGTGAAGATTCCGCTGCTCACGCTGCAGCCACTGCTCGAGAATGCCATTTATCACGGCATTCAGCCCATGCCCGAGGGTGGTGTCGTCAACGTGCAGGTGCGCATGCAGTCGAGTCGAGTGGCCATTGAGATCGACAATCCCATGCCGCCACCCGGGATGGCCCAGCGCCATGCCCAGGGCAACCGCATGGCCCTGGCCAACATCCGCTCCCGTCTGGCGGTCCTCTATGGCGACCAGGCCGTGTTCGAGACTGGAGAAGATGGCGAGCGATTCCGGATTCGGCTGAGTTATCCTCTCGATGAGTACGGTCCTGGTCGCAAGGGGGCGAAGGCCGCAGGGGATGGGAGACACGGATGAATATCCTCGTAGTCGACGATGAGGACCTGGCCAGGGACCGGCTGGTGCGCATCGTCGAGCGTCTCAACGGGCGCCAGGGCGGACTCGAAGTGGTGGGCCAGGCCAGCAATGGCCTCGAGGCGGTCCGCCAGTGCCAGGAGTTGATGCCGGATATCGTGCTGTTGGACATCCGCATGCCCGGCATGGATGGCCTCGAAGCTGCGCGTCACATTGCCCAGATGGAGACCCCGCCGGCGGTGATCTTCTGCACGGCTTTCGAGGAGCATGCCGTCGCCGCCTTCGATGCCCAGGCCGTCGGTTATCTGCTCAAGCCGGTGCGAGAACATGATCTCGAAGACGCCCTGGCGCGGGCGACTCGGGCCAACCGGGCGCAGCTAGCGGCCCTGGCCGGGGACGACACTCAGAATGGCCAGCGCAGTCATATCTCCGCCCGCACCCGACGGGGCATCGAGCTGGTGCCGGTGGATGAGATCCGCTATTTCCAGGCCGATCAGAAGTACGTCACGGTGCGCTGGCCCGAGGGCGAGCTTCTGATCGACGACCCGCTGCGGCAATTGGAAACGGAGTTCGGGGAGCGATTCGTGCGCATCCATCGTAACGCGCTGGTGGCCGTACGTTTCCTGGTAAGTCTGGAGCGGGATGGCCAGGGTCATTACTGCGTCCACATGCGCGGCATTGACGAAACCCTGGATGTTTCCCGCAGGCATGTGGCCGGGCTGCGACGCTTCATTCAGTCACTTTGAGCAGTCGCTTTGAGCAGTCGCTTTCAGTCCCCTGCTCGATCATCGCTGTTTCAGCAGCCTGAAGCGGTGTCCACTTGACGGAGTTCCGAATGACCAAGCGCAGCATACGTATTGCCACCCGGGCCTCGAATCTGGCGGTATGGCAGGCAGAGTGGGTGCGCGATCAGCTGCAGCAGCAACACCCCGGTATCGAGATCGAACTGGTCAAGATGAGCACCCAGGGTGATCGCTTTCTCTCTGCGCCCCTATCGGAAATTGGTGGCAAGGGCTGGTTCGTCAAGGAACTCGAGGCGGCGCTGTATGACGGCAGTGCGGACATTGCCGTGCACTCCATGAAGGATGTGCCGGTGAACTTTCCCGAAGGACTCATGCTGGCGGTGATCTGTGCCCGGGGCGATCCCACGGATGCGCTGGTGGTGCGCGGAGATCTCGACGCCCGTGATATCGCATCACTGCCCCGGGGTGGCCGGGTGGGAACGGCGAGCCTGCGGCGCGCCACGCAGATCCGCGCCGCCCGACCGGACCTGACCACCGCCCCGGTCCGCGGCAATGTGGAAACCCGCCTCGGTAAGCTGGATTCCGGTGAGTTCGATGCCATCGTCCTGGCCAGCGCTGGGCTCGAGAGGCTCGGTCGGGTCGAGCGCATCACCGCGCGGCTCGGGCCACCGGAGTTCGTCCCGGCGGGCGGCCAGGGGGCGGTGGGTATCGAATGCCGCAGCGACGATGCTGAGGTGCTGCAGTTGCTCGCCGCCCTCGACGACGACGTGACCAGCCGCTGCGTTCGGGCCGAGCGCTCGGTCAGCAGGCATCTGGGGGGGAACTGCTCGGTGCCGCTGGCTTCTCATGCCGTCGATGCCGATGGTGAGCTGGCGCTGATGGCCCTGGTGGCCAGCCTCGATGGCCGGCAGGTGTTGCGGGCCGAAGGTCGTGGCCGTGATCCCGAAGCCCTGGGCATTGCCGTAGCTGAAGATCTGCTGGCAGCGGGAGCCGGCCCTTTGCTGGAGGAAGCCATCCGCTTGAGCGAAGGTCAATGAAGAGAATCGAGCCTACAGACAGCGTCAGCGAATCCGGCGTCGGTTCTGTAGGCCCGACCGCTTGCGGTTGGTCCGCATACCGGCGGCAAGGCTGCGGCGTGCAAGCACGCTCGCCTGCAGCAGCGCGCTCCACTTGCCGGCATGTTTCTTCCCCTGCAGCGCGAACGAACGTTCGTGGTGTGTTTCCATGAGACACCTCTTTCTCGTTCTGCGGCCCCAGCCAGGCGCCGATGAAACCGTTGCTGCGCTTGCGGCCGCTGGCATCGAAGCTCTGGCCCTGCCCGTCCTCGGCCGGGAGGCGCTGGCGGAAGACGCTGCCATGCGGGCGAGCATCCAGGCCCTGGCGGAGAACCGTCTGGTGATCTTCGTCAGCCCCGCTGCAGTCGAGTTCGGCATGGCGCTCATTGATCGCTACTGGCCCCAGTATCCCGTCACCGTGCATTGGGTGGCCGTAGGTGAGCGCACCCGGCAGGCCCTGGCAGCTTGGGGCGTGAAGGCGCTGACACCGGCCGACGAGGATGAGCGTAGTGAGGGTCTGCTGGCCCTGCCCGAACTCCAGGCGGTGGCGGAGGAGAAGGTCCTGATCATGCGCGGCCGCGGCGGGCGCGAGCTGCTTGCGGATTCGCTGCGGGAACGGGGTGCCCGGGTGTCCTTCCTCGAACTCTACGAGCGGGTACCATTGCCGGTGACGCTGCCAGAGCCCGGCCTGTTGGCCGGCATGGTGGTCACAAGCGTTGCCGTGCTGCAGGCGCTGCTGGCCAGTGGCGGTGAGGCGCTGAAGGCTGTGCCGATGATCGTGCCGTCCGAACGGGTGATGGAGGCGGCGCGGCAGGCCGGTTTCCACCATGTATGCTGCGCTCATGGAGCCGGCCCCGCCGCGACGGTGGCAGCGATCGCTTCCCTGGCGGAGGGAGAAGGGCGTTGAGCGACACCCCGAAGGACAGATCCGAAGAGCCAGCTGAATCGCCGGCGACCAGCCCTCCCGAAGACTCCGGTCCGCCCCCGTCCGGCAAGCCCGGCGATGCCCGCCGCGGCGGTGGCGGGCTGGCTGCCCTGGCACTGTTGCTGGCCTTGGTGGCTCTGGGCCTGGCCGGCTGGCCCTGGTGGCAGGCCTTTCAGGGGGACGACGACAGCGGACGGCTTCGGGCCGGGCTGCTGTCGGAGCTGCAGCAAAGGCTTGATGCCGCGAACGAGGAGCAGCGCGCCCGCCTTGTCCGCTTGGAGCAGGAAACACGGCAGCTGCTCGAGGATGCGGTTGCGGCTTCCGAGGATCGAGCCGAGGAAACGGGCCAGACCCTGCGGCGCAGGCTGGAACGCGGTGAACGGGACCTGGCGAGCCTGCTGGCAGAGGTGGAGTCCGGGGCCGCTTCGCTGGCGGAGCGGGAGCGGGAACTGGAAGCCACGGTGGCGGGTCTGCGCCGCGCCTTCAGCGATCTGGCCGGGCAGGTGGTCGAGGCCCGGCCACCGGATACCAGGGAGTGGCGTATTGCCGAGGCCGCCTATCTGCTGCGCATTGCCAACCAGCGGGCGCGTCTGGAGCGCGATCTGAGAGGGGCCCATGACCTGCTCGCCGCTGCCGACGACATCCTGTCTCAGCTGGACGACTACAGCCTCGTGCCGGTGCGAGAGGCGCTGGTGCAAGCGAAGGCCGCTCTGGCTGCACAGCCTGCCGTGGATCGGGTGGTGCTGTATCTGGAACTGGAGGCGGTGGCTCTGGGCGTGGATGCCCTGCCCATTCGTGGCCCGGAGTTCAGGGCAGCGGATCCGGCCACCGATGCTGGCGCTGATGGCGCTGGCGTGCTGGCGGCCTTGGAGCGACGGCTGCGGGGACTGTTCGATTTCCGCCGTCATCGGGGCGAGCAGATCCGGCCGCTGCTGACGCCGGATGGATCATTCTGGCGGCATCACAACATCCGCCTGCGGCTGAGCCAGGCCCAGCTCGCCCTGTTGCGGGGGCAGCAGGAAGTATGGGCCGGCAGCCTCCTCGGTGCCGAGGCGTGGATTCGCGAGTTCCCCGAGGCAGCAGAGCTGGCCGACGAGGTGGCGGCGCTGGCCGAGCGGCCGGTTCGGGTGACTGCTCCCGACATCAGCGAGCCCCTGCGGCGCCTGGATGCGGTGCGCACCCGGGTGCCCATGGCAGCGAATCCGTGAGGGGTTCCATCCTCAAACTGCTGCTCGTCCTGCTGACCGCCGGGGTGGCCGGGGCCCTGATCGCCAAGGACCCGGGCTACGTGCTCATGGTGTGGGGCGATGCTTCGCTGGAAACCAGCCTCTGGTTCGCCATCCTGCTGCTGTTTCTGGGCTGGCTGCTCTGGCGCATGCTGGCGGTGAGCCTGGGCGTGCTGCTCGGCAGTCGCGGCAGCCTCGCAGCCTGGCGGCACCGGCGTCAGGAGCGCCGCACCCGGCAGGAATCCACCCGCGGTCTGCTGGCGCTGCTGGAAGGCGACTGGCCCCGCGCCCGCAAGGAGCTCGACGCCGCGGCAAGCCACATGGAGCAACCGCTGCTGAATCAGCTCGGTGCGGCGCGGGCGGCCCACGGCATGGGCGACGCTGCGGGGCGCGATGACTATCTCGAGGCGGCAAGGGCGGGGTCGCCCAAGGCCGGTCTTGCCATCGGCATCACCCGGGCGGCCCTGGAGCTGGATGACGAACAGTGGGAACAGGCCCTGGCCACGCTGCTGAAGCTGCGCAAGGAAGCGCCCCGCAATGCCGAAGTCCTGCGCATGCTGCGCTCCACCTACGAGGCGCTCGAAGACTGGCAGGCCCTGGCGGGCCTGCTGCCGGATCTGCGCCGCGCGGGCGTCATGGACGAAGCGGACAGTGCGGCCCTGGAGCGACAGGTCTGGTGTGCGGAACTGCACCGGGCCGCGCGGGTCGATGCGGATCGGGATGGCCGCCAGCAGGCGCTGGAACAGGCCTTTCACCGGATTCCCAAGGCGTTGCGCAAGGACCCAGCCCTGCTGCAGGCCCAGGTCCGGGAACTGCGGGGACTGAATGCCGACGCTGCAGCGGAGAGGCTGTTGCGGGAGAACCTGCATTCCAGCTGGGATGATGAGCTGATCAGCCTTTACGGCTGGGTGCAGGGCGGCGACCCCGCAGCCCAGCTCGCGGAAGCCGAAGCCTGGCTGACGGCGCGTCCCAACAATCCGGCTCTGCTGCTCACCCTCGGTCGCCTGGCCATGCGTCACCACAAGTGGGACAAGGCCAGGGAGTATCTGGAGGCCAGTGTGGCCCAGCACCGAACCGTGGAAGGGGAAGCTGAACTCGGCCGTCTGCTGCTGCACCTCGGCCACCACGAAGCCGCCGCCCGCCACTTCGCCGACAGCGTCCGCCAGATGCGCACGCTGCTGCCGGAGCTGCCGTTGCCTGAGCAACCGATCTCCCACGACGGGGGTTGAGCCCTGGGCGAGTTATCCCGCAGCGCCGCCTCGCGATACGCCAGTATCGGGCGATCAGTCCTGTGGGAAGTTTCCCGGAGCGCAGCGCAGGGGAACGATGGTGTGGCGGTCGTTGCGAAGCTGAGTCGTACTGCTCAGTCCCAGAGATCCGCGCGCGGCGCGTAGGCGAAGACGTCCGAGCGGGCCTGGCTCCGGGTCAGGCCCCAGGGCTTGAGCACCTCGACGGTGCCCCAGACCATGGGCGGCCCTCCGGCGATCAGCACTTCCCAGTCGCTCAGCTCTAGTGCGCCTGAGGCGACATCCTCGGCCACCACTTCGCCGATGCGGCCGGTTCGGCAGCCGGGGGCGGCGGCTTCGGACACCGGAGTCCAGGTGAATCGCTCATGACGGGACGCCAGTTCATCAAGTTCCCACCGCAGGTACAGATCTTCTGCAGTGGCGGCGCCCCAGTACAGTCTCAGGTCGACTTGCGCTGGCAGCAGGGTGCGCAGCAGGCTGCGGATACCGGCAATGCCGGAACCGCCGGCGAGTGCCAGCAGGGGCCGGACCAACGGGTCTGAAAAGCCGCAGTCGCCGCAGGGCAGCAGGAGATCGACGCTGCTCTGCGTCTCGAGGATGACATCCATCCGTGCCGCATCGTCGGCGCCTGTCTGGGCCAGGTAATGCAGGGTGATCTGCGGCAGTTCGTCAGGCGAGCTGGCAATGGAGAAGGGGATGAAGGAATCCACCCCGTCGATGATCTGCAGATACTGGCCGGGCAGAAAGCGCGGAGCAGCAGGGGCCTGAAGGCGGATCGCCCGGACGCCGGCACCGAGGGGAGTGACCGCCTCGATGCGGGCGCTGACCCGGACGGGCTCCGCCACGGTTTCTTAGCCGCGGCCCTTCATGGACATGAAGAACTCGTCGTTGGTCTTGGCGTCCTTGAGCTTGTCGAGCAGGA
This sequence comes from Gammaproteobacteria bacterium, assembly GCA_020832085.1. Taxonomy (GTDB): domain Bacteria; phylum Pseudomonadota; class Gammaproteobacteria; order Pseudomonadales; family Azotimanducaceae; genus SLTB01. Next base: position 14,553 of record JAFIFJ010000163.1, read on the forward strand.
ACTCGATGGCCGCCGTGTCGTCCATGTCGTGCAGCAGCTTGCGCAGAATCCACACCCGCTGCAGTTCGTCCTCGCCCATCAGCAGGTCCTCGCGACGGGTGCCGGAGCGGCGGATGTTGATGGCGGGGTAGACGCGCTTCTCGGCAATGCGCCGCTCGAGATGCAGTTCCTGGTTGCCGGTGCCCTTGAACTCTTCGTAGATGACTTCGTCCATCTTCGAGCCGGTTTCCACCAGGGCGGTGGCAATGATGGTCAGGCTGCCGCCTTCCTCGATGTTCCGTGCCGCACCGAAAAAGCGCTTCGGCCGCTCCAGCGCGTGGGCGTCCACACCACCGGTGAGGACCTTGCCGGATGACGGCACGATGGTGTT
>JAFIFJ010000166.1 GCA_020832085.1 Gammaproteobacteria bacterium
CGGACCGCAACCCGGCGACCGGGTGCCGGTGAAGGGCATCCGCAAGACCACCGCCACGCGCATGTTCGATTCGCTGCAAACCACCGCCCAGCTCACCATGGACATGGAAGTGGAGATGGACGAGGCGGTGAAGCTGCGGGAGCTGCTGGTGGCCGAATGGAAGGACGAGGGCATTCGGCCGAGCTACACCGACATGGTGATCCTGGCCGTGGCCAAGGCCCTGCGCCGGCACCCCATGGTCAACAGCGAGTTCGGCGACAGCGAGATCGTGCTGCACGAGGACGTCCATGTGGGCATGGCCGTGGCCGTGGAGGCCGGCCTGCTGGTGCCGGTCATCCGTCATGCGGACAGCCGGGGTATCAAGGGTCTGGCCATGGAAAGCAAGCGCCTCGCCGAAGCCGCCCGTGACAACAAGCTCGGTCTCGACGACTTTGCCGGCGGCACCTTCACGGTGTCGGCACTCGGCATGTTCGGGGTCGACTCCTTCACGCCCATCCTCAATGCACCTCAGGTGGGCATTCTCGGCGTCAATCGCATCTATGACGGCGTCGGCTGGGACGGCGACACGCCGGTGAAGCGCAAGCGCATGCGCCTGTCCCTGACCTGGGATCATCGGGTGGTGGACGGCGCTCCGGCGGCCCAGTTCTTGGGCACCATTCGCGACCTGCTCGAGGCGCCGTACCGGCTTTTGATCTGAACCTTCGAGGGCAGCGCTGACGGGTCAGCGCTGCCCAGAGATCCAGGGTAAGCAAGGAGTCTGCATGAGCGCCTCGGGAACCCGAAGCTTCGACGTCATCATCATCGGTGGCGGACCGGGCGGCTACGTGGCCGCCATCCGCGCCTCCCAGCTGGGCCTGAGCGTCGCCCTGGTGGAGCGGGAACACTTGGGCGGGGTCTGCCTGAACTGGGGCTGCATTCCCACCAAGGCCCTGCTGCACGCCGCGGATCTGCTGCGGGAAATCCGCCACGGTGCCGACTTCGGCATTCAGGCCGACCCGAAGGTGGATCTGGCGGCCATGGTCAAGCGTTCACGGGACGTGGCCGGACAGCTGAACAAGGGCGTCGGCGGCCTGCTGCGCAAGCACAAGGTCACCGTGATCGACGGCAATGCCCGCTTGGCGGGTGAAGGTCGGGTCAAGGTCAGCACCAAGGATGGCGGTGAGGAAGTCCTCGAAAGCGACGCCATCGTCCTGGCCACCGGCGCCCGGGCCCGCAACCTGCCGCACATCAGCGCTGATGGCGACCGCATCTGGACCGCCCGCGAGGCCATGGTGCCCAAGTCCATCCCCAAGCGCCTGCTGGTCATCGGCGCCGGCGCCATCGGCATCGAATTCGCGAGTTTCTACGCCGCCCTCGGCAGCAAGGTGACGGTGGTCGAGGTACTGCCCCACGTGCTGCCGGTGGAAGATGACGAAATCTCTGCCCTCATGGCCGAAGCCCTGGTCAAGGACGGCATCGAAGTCCGCTGCGGAACTTCCGTCGCCGCCCTCGAGACCCAGGGCAAGGGGCTCAAGGCCACCTTCGACAAGGGCGGGGAAAGCAGCGCAGCCGAATTCGATCGCGCCATCCTCGCGGTCGGCGTCACCGGCAATGTCGAGGACCTCGGTCTGGAGAATACCGCCGTATCCACGGATCGCGGCTTCATCGAGACCGATGCCCATCTCGAAACCGGCGAGCCGGGCGTTTACGCCATCGGTGACGTGGCCGGCCCACCCTGCCTTGCCCACAAGGCCAGTCACGAGGGGGTCCTGCTCATGGAGTATCTGGCCGGTGGTGAGGCCCATGTGCTGGCCAAGGAGCGCATCCCGGGCTGCACCTACGCCCATCCCCAGGTGGCCAGCGTCGGCCTGACCGAGCGCGCTGCCAAGGAGCGCGGCCGGGAGATCCGCGTCGGTCGCTTCCCGCTGTTCGGCAACGGCAAGGCCCTGGCCATCGGCCAGCCTGAGGGTCTGGTGAAGACGCTGTTCGACGCCAACACCGGAGAGCTGCTCGGCGCCCACCTGATCGGTGCCGGGGTGACGGAACTGATTCAGGGCTTTACCGTGGCCATGGGACTCGAAACCACGGAGGCGGAACTGATCAACACCGTGTTCCCCCATCCCACGGTGTCCGAAGCCATGCACGAATCCGTGCTCGCCGCCTACGACCGCGTCCTGCACATCTAGGGCGCGCTCGGGGCACTTCGTACCGCAGATTCGAGAGGCGCCGCGTGACGGCAACACCCTCCGAACCGCGTCCGGGGCTGCCCGGGCTGCTCGACCGCTACCTGGGGCCGGACGCCACGGCCAGCGACGGTCTGCGGGTCGCCGTGGCCGGCCTCGGCGGGCTCCTGCTCGGTCTCCTGACCGTGCCCGCCCCCCTTGCGGAGCGGGTGCTGCTCGCCCTGCTGACTGCCGAACTCTGTGCCGGTCTCATGGCGGCACTCAATCACGCCGGTAAGGCCTGGATCCATCGTCCCACCCGCCGCCTGCCGCGCCTGCTGCTGTTCGTGGCGCTGCAGACGATCCCCCTGACTCTATTCATCTGGCTGTTTCGTGGGCAGGATCTCGCCCTGCTGGCCAGTACCGTCGCCCTGCTGTTCGCCGGCAGTGCTGCCGTGATGCTGGCCCCCGCAGCCTGGCAGCGGGCGGTGGGACTCGTGGCCCTGCTCGGCGTGCTGTTCGCGCTGCAGCACTTCCACACCCAGGCCCCCGCCGGCGCCTGGTTTCTGCCCCTCGCCTACGCCCGGACCTTCCTCGCCCACCTGCCTGCCCCCCGCCCCGACTGAGGCTGCCCAGCGAATCGTCTACACTATCGCCTCGGGGGTGCCCTCCATAGCAGAGGGGTATGCATTGTTCTTAGGGCAGCACAAGCCAGCGTCATGACCGCAACCATCGCGTGGGTAGCCCTCATCCTGCTGGCCGCCATGGCCGCCCTCGCCGCCGGGATCCGGCTCGGCAGGCGTCAGTTCGCGCCGCGATCGGACTTAAGGGCAGGGCCCGATACGGCCGCCATTTTCGATGCTGCACCCGTCAGCGTCATGGTGGCCGACCTGCGCCAGGACGACATGCCCATCGTCTACGTCAATGATCGCTTCGTGGAGCTGACGGGCTATCCGGCGTCGCAGATCCTGGGCCGCAATCCCCGTTTCCTCCAGGGCCCCGACCGTGACCCGGGAACTGCCAGCGACATCCGCCTGGCCCTGAACGAGGGTCGCAGCTACCAGGGCCGCATCCGCAACTTCCGGGAGAACGGCACCCCGTTCTGGAACGCCCTGCACCTGGCCCCGCTGCGCGCCGGCGACGGCAGCGTGAGCCACTACATCGGCGTGCAGACGGACATCACCGCCCTGGTGGAGACGGAACGACGGCTGCGCGACGGTCAGCGCAAGCAGTTCGCCCTGACGACCATCGCCCAGCTCTCCATCGAAACCGCAGATCTCGACACCCTGCTCAACGAGACGCTGGCCATGCTCGCCCGGGTCCTCGATCTCAAGCTCGCCGGCGTCATCGAGCATTTGGCTGACAGCGACACCTTCAAACTCAGGGCCGGCATCGGCTGGCAGGACGGCGTGGTCGGCCGCGCCACGGCGCGCCCGGGCCGGGAATCACCCGAGGTCATGGCCTTCACAGACCGGCAGACCATTCTGGTGGAGGACATCCTAAGCGACGATCGCTTCGGCCCCCAGCCCATCTACGAACGGCACGGCATACGTTCCAGCGTCATGACCGTGATCTGGGCCGGCCACCAGCCCTGGGGATTGCTGGGCACCCTGTCCGTGGAGCCTCAACGCTTCCGCCAGGAAGACGTGGAATTCGTCCAGGCCACGGCGGTGCTGCTCGGCCACGCCATTGCCCGCCATCAGCACGTCAGCGAACTCGCCCATCAGCGCACGCTGCTCGATGCCATCATCAGCAGCAGCGTCGACGCCATCGTCACCATCGACGAGACCGGAACCATCACCAGCGCCAATCCCAGCGTTCAGGCCATGCTCGGGCACGACGTGGCGGATCTCATCGGCCAGAGCATCAGTGTGCTCATGCCCGAGAACCACGCGTCGCAGCACGATGCCTACCTGAGTCGGTATCTGAATGGCGGTCCGGCCAGGATCATCGGCAGCGGACGCGAGGTGGAGGCGTTGCACAGGCAGGGCTACCTCGTTCCCGTCGACCTGTCCGTCGCCGAGATCATGGTCGATGGTCGCCGTCTCTTTGTCGGCACCCTGCGGGACCTCACCCAACGTCAGGCCATGCAGGCGCAGCTCTTCCAGGCCCAGAAGATGGAAGCCATCGGCCAGCTCACCGGTGGCGTTGCCCACGACTTCAACAACCTGTTGACCGTGATCCTGAGCAATCTCACCAGCCTGCTCGACCGGACGCAGGACCCGGAGGCGCGCCAATGGATGGAAGAGACCCTGTCCGCCGCCCAGCGCGGCTCGACCCTCACCCAGCGCCTGCTCGCCTTTTCGCGGCAGCAGCCGCTGGCGCCGCGGCCGGTGAACGTCAACAGCCTCATCGAGGATCTCAAGCTGCTGCTGCAACGGACCTTCGCGGAGCACTACGATGTCAGCGTCGTCCCGACAGAGGGGTTGTGGGTCTGCAGCGTGGACCCGGGACACCTCGAGGCCGCCCTGCTCAACCTGGCCGTGAACGCCCGCGATGCCATGCCCGCCGGCGGCCGCATTGGCATCGAGACCGCCAATCTGTGTTTCGAAGAGGGCAGACGCTTCGGCAGTGACTCACCCGATCCTGGCGACTACATCGCCATCACCGTCATCGACACCGGCAGCGGCATGTCAGCCGATGTCATGGCCAATGCCTTCGAGCCCTTCTTCACCACCAAGGCTTTCGGTCAGGGCAGCGGCCTCGGACTGTCCATGGTGTTCGGCTTCGTCAAGCAGTCCGGTGGTCACGTGGAGCTGCAAAGTGAACTCGGCGTCGGCACGCGGGTGACGCTGCTGCTGCCGCGAGCCAGATCCGACACGGCAGAAGGCAGCGCTCGGGAGGCAGTCATCATGCCCGGCGCGGACCGGGCCAAGACGCCTGCCGCGGCGCGCATTCTGATGGTCGAGGACGATGCCCTGGTGGGCAGTTCCACCCGGCGCATGCTGCAACGGGAAGGCTTCGACGTGACCCTGGCAGACGACGGACAGACCGCCCTGGACCTGATGGCCCAGGCGGAGCCCTTCGACCTGCTGTTCACCGACGTGGTGATGCCCGGCTCCATGAATGGCCGCGATCTCGCCCGCCATGCCCGGGACCGCTGGCCCGAACTCAAAATTCTGTTCACTTCGGGCTACACCGATGCCGACCTCTTCGACGGCGAGCCGGCCGGGGCCGTGCATTTTCTGCAGAAGCCCTACAGCCGCGCCGTGCTGATTCAGACGATTCGCGAGGCCCTTGTGCACGATGCAGACCCCCGCCGTTTCAGCTAGTGTTCGAGGCAACCCGATTACATGGAGTGCGCGCTGCCGGAAGCCAAGCCGGCGCGGCCGACCGCACTGCCCTAAGACCGTGGGCAACATCGTTCGCGAGGGATTGCGTGCATCCAGAACGCAGCACCAACATGGTTTTTCTCGGCTTCCTGCTCGTGGTCATCTTCGTGGCCGGACTGCGGGGCAACCTGCTGCTGCAGGAGCGGGCCTCACTGCTCGCCCAGACCGAGTCCGATCTGTCCCGCCGCGCCGAGACTCTCGGGGCCGTCGACGCCGAACGCCTCAATGCCCTCCTGACCTGGCTGCATCTGGCGGTCAAAAGCCATGCCACGGACCCGGCTGAACCCGAGGCGCTGCCGCCGGACGTCCTGGCTCTGCTGCCGGCGGGGGCGACGGTGGATGGCATCCTCGATGCGGACACCGCCCCCAGGGATCGCAGCTGGCGGCTCGCGGCGACGCCCACGGACGCCCACCTGGGCGTCGACGATGAAGCCCGCATCCTGACTCTCCGCCAGCCGCTGGGAAGCCAGCCGCAGGACGACCGACGCCTGCTGCAGGTGAGCATCCCGGTCGTGGAGTTTGCGCGGATGCCTCTGCCCGACTCGCGTTTTCGCACCTGGCTCATCGATCAGGAAGGTGCCGTCATCCATCATCCCGGGCAGGCGTCGGAGCCTCCCGCACCCGGCTCTGCCGATTGGCTGCGGGCCGAGCAGGACGTCGCCGGGATCGGCCTCACGCGGATCATCGGGATTCCCAGGGCGGAGGTGCTGCAGGCCTGGAGGAACGCGGTCTACCTCTACTGGCTGTCCATCCTCATCGTCCTGGTCATGCTGACCACCGGCTTCGTGGTCCACCGCCGCAGTCAGGCTCGGCAGCAGGCCACTCAGCAGCGCTATCAGGCACGGCTGCTGAAGCTGGTCCAGGCCAGCAATCAGATCAGCCGGGGCCGCAGCCTTGCCGGCGTCTTCGAGCGCACCGCACGGCTGGCCCGGGAACTGATACCCGCCCATCAGGCCGTCGCCAGTACCGCCTATCTCGACTCCGATCAGCACGGGATCCACGCGGTCTCCCTGAGCGATGCCTATGCCCAGTGGCGGGACTATGACGAGCCATCCACCGGCAAGGGCATCTACCGGCTCGTGCTCCAGCAGCGCGGGCCCATGCGCATGACCCAGGCTGAAGTGGAGGCACACCCCGCCTTTCAAGGCTTCGGCGACGCCGCCGGAGAGCACCCGCCGCTGCAGGGATGGCTGGCTGCGCCCGTAGTCGCCAGCGACGGCCGTGTTCTGGGGCTGCTGCAGCTGTCCCACCGCCATGAAGGTGAGTTCGACAGTGAAGACGAAGCCATCCTGCAGCAGCTCGCCATGGTTGCCGCTGCAGCTATCGAACAGACCCAGACCCTGGAAGCACTGCACAGCAGCCGGGTGGCCGCCGAGCAGGCCCGGGACGAGTACGCGCGCCTGCTGGAGTCCTTGGGCGAGGTCTACATTGCGGTGGACGAAGGTGGCCACATCGTCCACTTGAACCCCGCTGCCGCAGCGCTGTACCGCATCGATCCGGAGACCATGCGCGGCCATCCGCTGGCGGAACTGGACGCGGAAGCCACCCGCCCCCCCGCGTCCACCCACTTCGAACAGGTCATGCGCGAGCGCAGCCTGCTGCGCTTCACCTGGCACCACGAAGGCCTGAATCGGACCTTCGAGGTCCACAGCTTCCCCACTCCATCCGGCTTCGGCGCCCTGCTCACCGATGTCACTGAGCGGCGCGCCATCGAGGAACAGTTGCGTCAGGCCCAGAAGATGGAAATCGTCGGCCAGCTCACCGGCGGCGTCGCCCACGACTTCAATAATCTTTTGACCGTCATTCTGGGTCAGGTGGACCTGCTGACCCACGATGAGGGCGGAGCCCTGGCCGACAAGGAGGTCCGCGATGGCCTCGAAATGATTGCCGAGGCCAGCCAGCGGGCCGCCCAGCTCACCCAGCGCCTGCTCGCCTTCGCGCGCCGGCAGACCCTGAATCCGAGCCTGGTCAACCCAGGGCGGATACTCAAGCAGGTGGAACCGCTGCTGCGCCGGACCATCGGCGCCAACGTCGAGATCGAAGTGGTGCAGAGCGCGGGACTGTGGGACGTGGAGATCGACGTCAACCAGTTCGAGAACGCCATCATCAATCTGGCCCTGAACGCCCGGGATGCCATGCCCGATGGCGGCCGGCTGTCCATCGAGGCCACCAACATGCGCATCGACGAGGGCTATGCCGAAGCCAACGCGGACGTGGAACCGGGCCAGTACGTGATGGTGGCCGTCACCGACACCGGCCGCGGCATGTCTGCCGAGGTGGCGGCCCGGGCCTTCGAACCTTTCTTCACCACCAAGGAAGTGGGGGCCGGCACCGGGCTCGGCTTGAGCATGGTCTACGGCTTCCTGCGCCAGTCCGGCGGGCAGGCAAAGATCTACAGCGAGCCCGGCGAGGGCACCATGGTGCGCCTGTACCTGCCCCGGCGCTTCAATCCCAGCGACCCCGACACCCAGCTGCCCGCCGTCAACGCCAACCCCTTGCCCACGGGCAACGAGCGCATTCTGCTGGTGGAGGACGACGATCTGGTGCGGGCCTTCGTCAGTCGCTCCCTCGACCAGCTCGGCTACCGGGTCATGCCGGTGGAGGACGGTCCGGCGGCCATCCGTCTGCTCGAAAGCGGTGAGCGCTTCGACCTGCTGCTCACGGACGTGGTCCTGCCTGGGGGCATGTCCGGGCGCCAGGTGGCAGACGCCGTCAGCAGGCTGCAGCCGGAGATCTGCATCCTTTACGCTTCCGGCTACAGCGACAACGCCATCGTCCACCACGGCCGCCTCGACCACGATGTGGAGTTTCTGGGCAAGCCCTTCTCCCAGGCCCAGCTTGCCGCCAAGGTCAGACGGGTCCTTGATGCGCCGGATACCTGACGCACACGGCGGCGATGCCTTACTGACGAAGCCGACGCCCCTGCCTCCGCTCAACGTCCTTCAGATCGGGATCGGGATCGGGATCCATCCCGTGATCTCCTCGAACTTCGTAGGCTTTCACAAAACTCGATACCGATACCGATACCGATACCGATACCGATACCGATACCGATACCGATACCGATACCGATAGCGATCCCGACCCCGAAAAGTCGACTCCGGCACGCGGGCCAACCACGCATGACACAGGAGCCATCGATGAGGGACACTAACCCCTGCATTTCAAGCTGAGAGCGATAGCCATGAGCCAGGATCACATTCGCGACCCTGACGGGGTTCTCTACGACCGTTGGCACTTCAGCCAGGCCGTTCGCAGTGGCGGCCTGCTGCTGTGCTCGGGCCAGATCGGCACCGAAGCAGGGGGCGGTGTCCCCGCTGAATTCGTCGACGAGGCCCGCAATGCCTGGGCGGCCGTCGGCCGGGTGCTGGCTGCGGCCGGCCTGGATTACTCCGCCATCGTCGAATTCACCAGCTATCACGTCGGTCTGCAGCAATCCCTGGCGGACTTCATGGTGGCCCGGGATGAGGTGCTGCAGGAGCCCTGGCCAGCCTGGACCGCCATCGGTGTCGCCGAACTGGCAGTCCCCGGCGCCCGGCTCGAAATACGCGTCACGGCCCGGCTGCCGTCCGCAGGCAAGACGGATTGAAACCGGCCCGCACCATGCGCTCACGACTCCTCCCCACGCCTGCGCTGCTGCTCGGCTTCCTGCTGGCCACCGGCACGGCGGTCGCCCTGGACGAGCCGGCGCTGGCGGGGCATTGGGTCCTCGATTCGGAACGGTCGGACTCCGCCCAGCGCGCCAGCCGCCAGGCCCTGCGTGACGTCCGCCGCGTCATGCAGCCCCGGGGCAACGCACCGCGGCCCGGCACCGGCGCTGCCACCCGGGCCGAAGAAGTCTTGGCCCCGCTGTCGCCGCCGACCCGGCAGGTCCGCATCGAGCTCGAGGACGTCGAGGTGATCTTTCACATCGACGATCGCCCGGCCCGCAGGTACTACACCGACGGTCGGGCGGCGGTCATCGATTCGAGTCGTCCAGAGCAGACCATCGCCGCCTGGGAGGATGGCCGGCTCTACGTCGAGCAGACCTTCCCCGTCGGCACCCGGATCATCGAGGCCTGGTGGCTGGAGGGCGAAATGCTGCGGGCGGACTTCGAGGCCCGCAACAGTCTCTTCGGCGACCCCATCCGGTTCACGCTGCGGTTCCGACGCAGTGGGACCCGGCCATGACCTTCGACGATCTCCCGCGCATCGACCTGGCCCATGCGCCCACGCCTCTGGAAGCGCTCGGTGGCCTGCATCGGCATCTGGGCGGGCCTAGGGTCTGGGTGAAGCGCGACGACTGCACCGGGCTGGCGGGAGGCGGCAACAAGACCCGCAAGCTCGAGTACCTGATCGCGGACGCCGAGGCAGCGGGAGCCGATGCCGTGGTGACCTTCGGCGCCATGCAGTCCAATCACGCCCGGCAGACCGCCGCAGCCTGCGCACGACGCGGTCTGCACTGCGACCTGATCCTGCTTCCCGCCGTGCCCCGCACGGCTGATGGCTACCTCGACGGCGGCAACCTGCTGCTCGACCGCCTGCTCGGGGCACGGGTGCATCGCCTGCAACCGGGACAGGCTGCGGGCGAGGTCCTCAAGCAGGTGCTGGCCGACCATGCCGCCGCCGGACGCCGGGGCTATGTGATTCCCACAGGTGGCAGCAATGCCACCGGGGCACTGGGCTACGTGCGCGCCGCGCGGGAGCTGGCCATCCAGTGCCGGGAACGGGGCATCTACCCGGCGGCGGTCATCCACGCCACGTCCACCGGTGGCACCCAGGCCGGCCTGCTGGCGGGTTTCCGCCTCGAAGGGCTCTCCACCCGGGTCATCGGCATCAACGTCTACAACGACGACAGCGCCGCCCTGGTGGCCCGGATCGACTCCCTCACCGCCGAGGTCCTGTCCCGCATCGCCCCCGGCATGGCGCCGGCTGCTGATGGCGTGGAGGTGGTGGACGGATTCCTGGGCGAGGGCTATGGCATCCCCACGGCGGCCATGGTGGACGCCGTCGGCATGGTGGCGAGCCGGGACGGGCTGCTGCTGGATCCCGTCTATTCCGGCAAGGCCATGGCCGGACTGCTGGCCATGCTCGAACGCGGGGCCTTCGTGGAGGACGACGACCTGATCTTCCTGCACACCGGCGGCACGCCGGCCCTCTCGGTCTATGCCAGTGCCTTTCCCGGGGGCTGACCGCTGCTGTCAGGTGCGTCCGAGCTCCTGCCGCACCAGGTCGCGAACCTGCACGGCGGTAAAGGGCTTGGGCAGGAAGGCCACCGTGTCGAGCAGCCCCGGATGATCGGCGATGCGGCTCTGATCGTAGCCGGTGGTGAGGATGATCGGCAGCTCCGGGCAGCGCTTGCGCAGCTGGGCGGCCAGATCGGCACCGCTGCTGCTCCCGGGCAGCACCACATCGGTGAACAGAAGGTCCACGACTTCGGGCTCTTCGAGCACCGCCCAGGCGCTGTCCACATCCATGACGCGGACCACCACGTAGCCTTCCCGTGCCAGAATGCGCTCCACCAGGCGGCCGATGTGGAGATCGTCTTCGACCACCAGCACGCGCGTCGCGTCGCCGGCCGCCGTCGACTCGGCCTTGCCTTCGGAAGACTCGGTCTCAGGCACAGCACTACGCGTCCGGTCCGAGGGTGCCAGCACAGAACGATCTCGAGCAGGCGCGGACTGAGCGGGACTTGATGTCAGCACGCAGGCCCCTTCGTGGAAAATGGTTCTTCGGAAACAGCACTCTCGGACCGTCTCCTCCCAAGCTCACCGAATCCCTGCGGGCTCGAGCTTGCGGTGTCGTCAATGTCGACCTTACGCCTGCACCGGCTAGGCAAATCGCAGCGGGCACGGTAGCCCCGGACGCCGACTTCAGGGCATAAATCTGCCGGCACAGCGCTCAGGATGCACCGGGATGGCGCGAAGAGCAATCTCGGGACGCCGGTCCGACAGCGACTCGCGACCAGAAACAGGGTGCCGAGGCCAAGGTGTCATCCACCGGCAAGCACTGAAACGCAACAGGAGGCGTTGCCTTGGAAGACCTGCATCCCATTCTGCTCGGCACGCTTGCCAGCAGTCTCGCCACCCTCGGTACGGCCCTCGGCGCGAGCGTGGTCTTCTTCTTCCGTCGCATCGAGCCGGTCGCAGAGGACATGCTGCTCTCGGGCGCTGCGGGAATCATGCTGGCCGCCACGTTCTTCTCCCTGCTCGCGCCGGGTCTGGACATCGGCGAGGCACAGTTCGGCAGCCAGCCCGTCGCCGCCCTGGTGGTGGCGGGCGGACTGCTGGCCGGTGCCTGGCTGCTGTGGCTGATCCATCAGCGCGCGCCCCACGAACACTTCATCATCGGCCCGGAGGGACCGCCGAATCCCCGCCTGGGGCGCATCTGGCTGTTCGTGATCGCCATTACCCTGCACAACTTTCCCGAAGGCATGGCCGTCGGTGTGGGCGTCGCCGGTACCGGCTTTGCCGGCGGAGCAGCCCTCACCATCGGCATCGGGCTGCAGAACATCCCGGAGGGCCTCGCCGTGGCGATTGCCCTGGTGGCAGTGGGCTACGGCCGCATGCAGGCCTTCCTGGTCGGCCTCGCCTCCGGTCTGGCCATGCCCCTCGGGGGCCTGCTCGGCAGCGCTGCCGTGTGGCTGGCCGAACCCATGCTGCCCGCCATCCTCGGTTTCGCAGCCGGCGCCATGCTCTTCATCATCAGCGATGAAATCATTCCTGAGACCCACTCCCGCGGTCATCAGACCGCTGCCACCTTTGCCCTGCTCGGCGGCTTCGTGATCATGCTCCTGCTCGAGGCCACCATCGGCTGAGCCCGGGTCCGCGCCTGGAGGCGCATCGGGAGACCCTCCCGGAGTAGAATCGCCGCCCGGCGTTGACCGCTGTCCCGGTACTCCGGCTGCGGTAGCGATGGAGGTGGGTGGAAATGGCCGGGGCCGGTTCATTTCCGGACAGAAACGCATTGCCGGAGACGTGTCATCGCTGCTAGCGACAGTGCTGAGCCCGTACGGATGCCGGCAACTCCCGGTGCCGTAGGCAAGGAACTCAACAAACTGATCCGGCTCGGGTCGCCCGTCGTCGCCGCCCAGATGGCACAGATGGGCATGGGCGTGGTGGACACCATCATGGCCGGCCGCGCCAGCGCCAGGGATCTGGCCGGCGTCGCCCTGGGCGGCAACATCATCTGGCCTTCCATGATCCTGCTGATGGGCGTCCTGATGGCCCTGACGCCCACCATCTCGCGCCTGCACGGCGCCGGCAGGACCGTCGAGGCCGGCGAAGTGGTGCGGCAGGGTCTGTGGATGGCTGTGGTGACCTCTGCCGCCGTCCTGCTGCTGGTGAGTCAGGCCGGCACGGCCTATCGCCTGATCGGCGTGGATCCGGACATCATTCCCCTGGCCGAGCAGTACGTGCGCATCGCCTCCATCGGCCTGCCCGGGGTGATGTTCTTCAATGTCTTCCGCTACCTCTGCGACGGCATGGGCAATACCCGTCCGGCGATGGTCGTCGCCTTCACCGCGCTGGGCCTGAAGATCTTCCTGAACTGGGTGTTCGTGTTCGGCAATCTGGGCATGCCTGCCATGGGTGGCATCGGCTGCGCCTGGTCCACGGCCATCGTCATGTGGTTCGAGTGCGCCGCCATGCTCTGGGTGGTCAGTCGTTCCCACTACCGTCAGCGCACCGGACTATTCAGTCGCTTCTCCTGGCCCGACTTCAGCCGCATCGCGGATCTGCTGAGGCTCGGGGTCCCCATCGGCCTGACCGCATTCTTCGAGATCGCCGCCTTCTCCATGGTGACGCTGCTGGTCGCACGACTCGGTGCCACGGCGGTGGCTGCCCAGCAGATCGCCTTCAGCATCAACGGCGTCGCCTTCATGATTCCCCTGGGTCTCGGCATGGCCGCCAGCATCCGGGTCGGCCACGAGCTCGGTGCGGGCCGCAACGACGGCGCCCGGCTCGCGGCCCTGGTCGCCCTCGGAGCCTCCTTGGGCTACGCCCTGCTGGCTGCGGGCGTGCTGGTGCTCGGCCGTGAGGCCATCGTCGGTCTGTTTACCCGCGACGCCGCGGTTGCGGCTCTCGGCACCCAGCTGCTGCTCTTCGTCGCGCTTTATCAGATCGTCGACGACGCCCAGGCCACGGCCATCGGCGGCCTGCGGGGTTACAAGGACACCCGCATCCCCATGCTCATTGCCCTCTGTGGTTACTGGGGTGTGGCCCTGCCGGTGGGCGCCGGGCTCGGATTGGGCTGGTTCGGTATCGAACTCGGCGTCTACGGATTCTGGATCGGACTCGCCCTCGGGCTGACGGTGGTCGCCATTGCCCTGCTCTGGCGCCTGCTGCGGCTATCGGCAAGGCCCTGGCGCTATCCCCACACCCTGGCCAGCGCCAACTGAGGCCTCAGGCCTCGCCTGCACACCAGGCCCTTGCCCCTTCGCTGGCGTCGGTGGGGTACATCCGCAGCTCGGCGTGAGCGAAGTGCTTGCCGAGGCGGTCCACCAGCGGCTGCCAGTTTCCTGGCGCCACCAGGGCGATGCGGGTCAGAAACTCATGATGCACCCGCACGAAGCCCAGATGGGAGAGCAAGGTGTCCAGCGCATCCCAGGAAGCCTCGGAGGCCTCCCAGGCACCGCCGTGCAGCGAGATCACCAGCCCCCGCAGCTTGCCATGGTAGGACAGCAGGCCGTCGCCGCTGGCCACGTGGCCGAAATCGCGGGTCCCGAAGCTGCCCTGAACCTCCACCTCCAGAATTCCCCGCGCCGCGTCGGGCGCGAGACTCACGCTCGGCGCAGCGGTTCCTGACGGCTGCGCCTCCGGATCCAGAACCTCCCCTGCCGACGCAACCGTCTGCGCAAGCGCAGGCCGCCGCAGCGCATCGAGATGCTGCCAGGCCAGAGACAGCCCCGTGACCGCGAAGGCGACGCTGAGCAGCGAACCGGTGATGCCGAGCCACTGCAGCAGCAGGTAGCCGGAGCTCGCCAGCGGAAACATCAGCAGCGCCGCCAGCAGGGGTACAGCGACTACGAGCACCGCCAGCCCGAAGCCGGCGCCCTTCCCGAGCTGCCACACCGAGGCCACATCCATCGGCCGTCCCAGCGCGATTTCCGGCAGCAGCAGGGCCATGCGGCTGACGAGCCATGCCGAGACCAGCAGCGCCACCGTGAGCCCCATGGGTTGGCTCAAGGCCACCAGCGGGGCGCACAGCATCACCACCAGCGCTGCAGCCAGGATCTGGGCACAGGACCAGCCCAGATAACGCAATTCGCGCAGGGCAAAGGGCCCCACACCGAAGGGCGGTA
Source organism: Gammaproteobacteria bacterium (assembly GCA_020832085.1). GTDB lineage: Bacteria > Pseudomonadota > Gammaproteobacteria > Pseudomonadales > Azotimanducaceae > SLTB01. Next base: position 14,754 of record JAFIFJ010000166.1, read on the forward strand.
CGCTCTGCGGACCGAGCAGGATGAGCCGGTGAATGTTGACCGCCAGCAGCACGTAGACGGCGAGCCGCAGCAGCACGATGGCCGGCAGCGCCGCCTCCGCAGAGGACGGCGCATAAAGCAGCCAGGCATCAATCAGGACGTGCACCAGCCAGGGCAGCGCCAGGGCATGCAGCAAAGCCGACCGTCGCTCCAGCAGAAGCGCCAGGGAACCTGCGAGCATGCGGCCTAGGGGCAGCACGGATGGTGATGGACGGTTACTCATGGACACTCCTGCTTCGACGCCACCACGACGCGATCGCAGATAGTGCCGCAAACGCGGCCATGGAGCACGGCTGCTGCAGCGGTCCAGCCAGCATTAGGGTTTGCCCAGGAACGCGACTGCTCAGCATAATGGAGGCCATGCCAGCTCTTCCCGAATCCGGCCCCTTCATCCGCCACACGGCCAGCTCGACGTGAACCATCTGCGGCGGCGGCTGCTCACGCTCCCGATCCTGTTCCTCGCGACCTTCCTGATCACCGCAGGACTGCCGCTGTGGCTGCTCCTGGCCTGGGTGAGCGGCCTGCTGATTCAGGGCGCCCGCGCCGCGCCACGGGTCCTGCTCTTCCTGACGGCCTTCCTGTGGTGCGAGGTCATCGGTGTCCTGGCGTCGGCCTGGCTCTGGCTCCGCCATGGATGGCGTCACGATGCGGCATCGCGGCAGCAGTTTCTCGAGGCCAACTTCCGACTCCAGTTCTGGTGGGCGGAAAGGCTCAAGCGTGCCGCCGCCTGGCTGTTCCGCCTGCGCTTCAGCGTCGAGGGCGCAGAGAACCTGGACGGCGACGGCGTCATCATGCTGCCGCGCCACTGCAGTATCGGCGACACGCTGATCCCCATCGTCTTCTACTGTGCCGCCCGGGACCGCCGCCTGCGCTACGTGCTCAAGCGGGAGCTGCTGTTCGACCCCTGCCTGGACATCGTCGGCAACCGCCTTCCCAACTACTTCGTCGACCGCGCTGCCCAGGACACAGGCCGGGAAGTCGACGGCATCAAGGCACTCGCTGCGGGCCTGCCAGCGGATCAGGGCGTGCTGATCTATCCCGAGGGTACGCGTTTTTCGGCAGCCAAGCGCCAGACCCTGCTCGCGCGCCTGCAGACCAGGGACCCCGAACTGGCCACGCGTGCCGCAGCCTGGGACCGGCTGCTGCCGCCGCGGAGCGCCGGCCCGGTGGGCCTGCTGCTGGCCAATCCGGGCCGGGATCTGGTGTTCTGTGCCCATACCGGATTCGAAGGCTCAGCAAGCTTCACCACTCTTTTCAACGGCAGCTGGCTCGATACCGAGGTCCGGGTGAAATTCTGGCGCGTCCCCTTTGCCGACCTGCCTCGGGACGCCCCCGGCCTGAAAGTCTTCCTGCATGCCCAGTGGGACCGCATGAACGACGAAGTCACGCGCCTGCAGGATGGGTTTTCGGGGCAGCCAGGACAGGCCTGAGCCAGGTCAGCGGTGCCGGACTACTCGACCTCCAGGTGGGACGTGTCCGGTGGTGGCGGCGGCGGCTTGCGCGGCAGGGTCTCGATGTCCGCACCCGCTGGCGCCAGATCGAACTCCGGTTCCGGAACCGGCAGCGGCAGGTCCACCTCCACACCCTCACCCAGATCGGCGCCGGTCTCAGCCAGGGACAGCGCTGACAGGTCCAGAACCAGTTCCGGCACCTCCCGTGGCGGCGCCAGATCCACCCCGGGGGCATCGAGTTCGAGGGCTGAAGTATCCGGAACCGGTGGTGGCGGCGGCGGTGGCGGCAGCACGTCCTCGAGGCTGCCAGTATTGGCCGGGGCAGCACTCAGATGACTGACGTCCACAGCGACCGGCTGCGGGCGCGCAATCTCGTCTGCGGACACCAGATCCCGGCCTTGTGCAGACAGCGTCCAGTCGTCGCCGGCCCGGACGCCTGCAGCAATGGTCTGCTGGATCGGACGCCCAGGCGCTGCGGCAGGATCACCGGCCGTCTCGACAGTCCGCGGGCCCGACTCGGTCAGCGCCGTACTCGAAGACACGGCTTCTTCAGCGGCCAGCCGCTCCGCCAGGGTCTGTTTCGCCGCTGGCGCGGCCGCTTCGGCCTCGGCAGGGGCCACCCTGAGTCTGGCGCCCGCATCGCGAAACGCCGCCTGGAAGCGCGCGGCCACGGCCTTCGGGACCCGGCGCTTGAGTACCACCGGCTGACCGCTGAACAGGGACTTGATCTGCGCTACGTCCATCTTCAGCAGCGCCATGAGCCGTCGCGCCACGGCAGAGCGGTCCTGACCCTCGAGGACTTCGCCACGAAACACCAGGTTGTAGACCGGTTCTGCCACACCCCTCTCCGAACGGCTTCAAGCCATGGAAGTGTAGCCCGACTGCATCATCGCCGCATGCCAAGAGCCCATGTTGAGCCGTCGAGCCGATGCCGCCTGGCGCCGACTTGCCCTGCCGCAATCGCGGCGGGCACACTCGACTCATCTTTGGAGGGAGAACCGGAATCATGAGCGTCATCGCCAACGTCGCCGTCCTGCCGCAGGAACAAGCCCCGCTGCGCATCGAGACCCTGAAGCTGCCCGATCCGGGTCCCCATCAGGTGCTGCTGCGGCTGTTCGCCAGCGGCGTCTGCCACAGCCAGCTGCATCAGATGCACCGCGATCGCGAAAACCCCGTGGTCCTCGGCCACGAGGCCACCGGCATCGTCATGGCCACCGGCAGCGAAGTCAGTCACGTCAAGGAAGGTGACCACGCCTTTGTCACCTGGGTTCCCCGGGACATTGCAGCCCGCGGCCGGCTGCCCGTCATTGCCACGCTGGAAACCGAAGCGGGTCTGGCCGTGTCCGAGAACGTCTACACCTGGGCCGATCACACCCTGGCCGACGAGCAGTACGTGGTGAAAGTGGCCGAGGACGTCCGCACCGACGTCACGGCCATCATCGGCTGCGCAGTCATGACCGGCGCCGGTGCGGTGCTCAATACCGCTGGCGTGCGCGCCGGCGAGAGCGTCGCCATTTTCGGTGTCGGCGGCGTCGGACTCTCAGCAGTGGTGGCCGCGCGCATGCGCGGAGCCAACCCCATCATCGCCGTGGATCTAGACGACACCAAGCTCGAGTTCGCCAAGCGCTTCGGCGCCACCCATGGCATCAATGCCGGCCGCGAGGATCCGGTGGAGGCCATCCACGCCCTCACCGCCAGGGAGGGGGCTTACACGATCTTCCAGCAACCGGCGAGCGGTGCCGACTACACCTTCGACTGCATCGGCATCAAGAAGACCATGGAGCAGGTCGTCCCGGCCTGCCGCGGCGGCCACTTCGGTCACGCCCATGGCGGCACTGCGGTCCTGGTCGGCGTGCCGATGACCACCATGGAACTGCAGGCCCTCGACCTGCTCCTGCACGAGAAGCGCTTCGTCGGCTCCATCGGCGGGTCCTGTGTCCCCGACCGGGACTTCCCCACCTTCATCGAGTGGTTCGAGCAGGGGGAACTCGATCTCGACGCCATGGTCACCGAGCGCTACAAGCTCGATGAGATCAATCTGGCCACCGATGCCCTGGAAGCCGGCCGCATCAGCGGTCGTGCCATTCTCGACTACCGCGGCTGAAGCCCGCCCGGAGGACAGCACATGACCGACCTGCTTGCGCTCTCGTCCGAAGTCATCGATCAGGGCGACCCGGCCGCGATCAGCGGACCCCTGAATCGCATCAACCACGAACTGTCCGTCCTTGGCGACGACATCGCCATGGTGGAGGCCTTCTCCCACGCCATCGTCTTCCGCACGGAAGCCGGCCTGGTGACCTTCGACACCAGTGGCCCCGCCAGCGGCACCCGGGTGGTGGACGCCATCCGGCACTGGTCCGATGCGCCCTTTCACACCGTGGTCTACACCCACGGCCACGTGGACCATGTGGGTGGCAGCGCCGCCTTCGCGGCTGACGCCGAAGCCCGGGGTCAGCGCCTGCGCTACGTCGCCCACGAGAACGTTCCGGCCCGCTTCGACCGCTACCGCCTCACCGATGGCTACAATCTCGCCATCAATGCCCGGCAGTTCGGCAGCTTTCGCCGCCGCGGCTATCAGATGGTCGAAGGGGAGCACTTCCTGCCCGAGGACGCCGTCCGTCCAAGTCTGACCTACCGGGACGAGCTGCCCATCGAGGTGGGCAATCTGCGCATCGAACTGCGTCATGCCCTCGGCGAGACCGACGATCACAGCTGGGCCTGGCTGCCGGACCACCGGGCCATCTGCGCCGGGGATTTCTTCATCTGGGCCTTTCCCAACGCGGGCAATCCCCAGAAGGTGCAGCGCTTTCCCCTGGAGTGGGCCCGGGCCATGCGTGAAATGGCCGGCATGGGGGCTGATCTGTTCCTGCCGGCCCACGGGCTGCCCATCGGCGGCCGGGCGCGCATCCATCAGGTGCTCAACGACGTCGCCGAAGTCCTCGAAGGACTGGTCCGAGACACGCTGGAGCGGATGAACGCCGGTCTGCCCCTCGATGCCATCATTCACGACGTGAAGGTGGCCCCGGCCATGCTGGAAAAGCCCTGGCTCAAGCCCGTCTACGACGAGCCGGAGTTCGTGGTCCGCAACATCTGGCGTCTCTATGGCGGCTGGTATGACGGCAATCCGGCCCGACTGAAGCCCTCACCCGACGCGGTGCTGGCAGCAGAGCTGGCCAGCCTCTGCGGGGGCGCCCGAGCCATGGCCGCACGGGCCCGGACCGTGGCCGAAAGCGGCGACCTGCGTCTGGCCTGCCATCTGGTGGAACTGGCCCAGCAGGCCGCACCCGACGACGTCGAGGTCCACGGCATCCGGGCGGAGATCTACCAGGCCCGGCGCAATCAGGAGACTTCGCTGATGGCCAAGGGCATCTACGGCGCCGTGGCCCTGGAATCCGCCGAGCGGTCGGGCAGGGACCTGTCTGGCCGCTGAAGCGCCAGCGATTGGGCCGATCCCGAAGCGCTCTGCCGAAGCGGATGACGCTGCCTTCGCTGCACGTCATCGAGATCGGCGCATTTCGCTGCGCGAAATCGCGCTCTCCCACAACGGGCGCGCTGCCACCTTGTGGGAAGGCCCTAATCGCAAAGCGATTGGGCCGATCTCGAAACGTTATGCCGAGGCCGACGCCGCTGCCGGCACTGAACGCCTCCAGATCGGCGCATTTCGCTGCGCGAAATAGCGCTCTCCCACAGCAGGCGCGCTGCCACCTTGTGGGAAGGCCCTAATCGCAAAGCGATTGGGCCGATCTCGAGGCGCTCTGCCGAAGCGGATGACGCTGCCTTCGCTGCACGTCATCGAGATCGGCGCATTTCGCTGCGCGAAATAGCGCTCTCCCACAATGGCAAGTCCCGCAACGATCGGATCAGGGATAGGCCGGCGGATGCGGCGGCCCGCCCGGCCCTTCGAGTTCGTACTGATGGGCAATGCGCAGCAGTCGGGCCTCCGAGAGGGCCGGTCCGACCACCTGAAAGGCCAGAGGCAGCCCCTCGCTGGTGAACCCGGCAGGCACGGTCACGCTCGGACTGCCGCTGTAATCGAAAGGCGCGGTGAAGGTGATGGGCGCAGCACTGTCCTCGCCGAGACGATCGAGGTCCCGCAGCAATGGTGGCGGGAAAGGCATGGCCGGCAGCAGCACCGCATCCACCTCGGCGAAGACCTGCGTCAGCGCCGCACGGTAGCGCTCGCGCTCGCGCTCCAGCGCCGCGTACTCCGTCGCCGAACTGCGCAGGCCGAGATCCAGCAGGGCTGCCAGCACGGGCCCGTACTGATCCCGTCGGGACGGGAACGTTTCGGCATGGGCCATGGCCGCCTCCACCCCACAGGTCACCGCCCAGCCATCAATCAGGGCCCGGGCGTCAGGCATGCGGACTTCACGCAGCCGGGCACCAGCGCCAGCCAGAATCTCCGCGGCATCGGCCACGGTGCGACTGACTTCCAGCGCCACGCCGGCACTGCCCCAGACCGGGTCAATCCCCAGAGTGATGCCGGCAAGGCCCGGCAGCATTTCCGCTTCATAGTCGGGAATCGGCACGTCGAGGGAGTTGGGGTCCTGCGGGTCGTAGCCTGCAAGCACCTTGAGCATGCGTGCAGCGTCCTGCACGCTGCGGGTCATGGGGCCGATGTGATCGAGGGATTCGGCCAGCGGGAAGGCTCCGAAGCGACTCACGAGTCCGTAGGTGGGCTTGACGCCCACCACCCCGCAGGCTGCGGAGGGAAACCGGATCGACCCCCCGGTATCGGTGCCGAGGCTGCCGAAACACAGTCCAGCTGCCGTGGCGACACCCGACCCGCTCGATGACACGCCGGTCCAGACCTCGCCGTCCCAGGGGTTGCGAGGTGCCTGGATGTCGGGATGGTGTTCCGCAAACGCCCCCTCGGTGAGCTTGAGCTTGCCGAGGATCACCGCGCCGGCTGCCTTCAGCCGGCGGACCACGGTGGCATCCTCCGCAGGCTGCCACCGCTCCCGAACCCGGCCCCCTACCGTAGTGGGATGTCCCCCATAGGCGAGCAGATCCTTCACTGCCACCGGCACCCCATGCAGCAATCCCAGGGGCCGCCCAGCCGCCTGCTCGGCGTCCAAGGCATGCGCCCGCTGCATGGCCTCCTCCTCGAACACTCGGACATAGGCCCCGAGATCTGCATCCAGAGCCTTGATGCGTTCCAGCAGGGCAGCCGTAACGCTCTCGGACGTCATCTGGCCGCTGCGAACAGCGTCCGCGACGGCTACCAGATCCTGATAGTGGAGTGCTGACACAGCGGACAACCCTTCTGCCATCCCGCGCCTCGGAAGCCGCCAGATTACCCTGTTGGAGACCTGCGTGGGTGCCCAACGCGAATCGGTGCGTCGGTGCGTGCGTTCGTGTCAGGGCAATGGGAGTCAGTCAAAGCAGAACGAAGCAGGCGCGCCACTCGACAGTGGCGCGCCAGGGGAGAGGGACTTCAGCCGGTCACGGCGTCCGCGCAGTAGGAAATGCCACGGCGCAGCAGTTCGTAGTACTCGGGTTTGTCCCAGGAACCGTTCTCGATGTTCGGGTAGTAATCGATCATCGGCTGCATGTCATAGTGACCCCGGCAGTGACCGAGATTCAGGTAGAGCACCTCGCCCTCACCCACCGTGTTGATGTAGTACACCGGACGCGGCTCGTCATCCGGCCACTGATCGTGGACGAATCCGGTCGCTTCACCGGTGAATCGGGTTTCGAGCAGCAGCTTGAGATCGCCGTGGATGCGGCAGAGGTAGATCTCGTCATCCGTCTCGAACTCATCGATACCCTTGACGAGAGGGTGATGAGGATCACTGGCCCAGACCTTGAAAGGCTGAATCGGCGGGTGGCCGAGGAACTGCGTGCCCAAGGTCTCCATCAGCACGGGAGCCGTTTCCGGTGCATCCACCCGGCCATCCTCCAGGAACTTCAGGATGGAGTTGGTGCCGTGCAGGGCAAACCAGCGCTTGCCGGAAGCGACGAAATCCCGCAGCGCCTCCTGCTCCTTCTGCTCCGGAATCAGGTTACAGGTGTAGGTGATCAGAACGTCGGAGGCCGCAATGGACTCCAGATCGTGATAGTCCGCCGCCACCTTGGCACGGATCTTCGGATTCTCCGCGAGCAGCTTGAGCAGCTCGAGGCGGGCGCGGTCCATGTCGTGGTAGTCGCCAGCGACCACCATGTACACGTTGCAGACGCGGTTGGACATCGAAAACTCCCTCCCATGCAGAAGGCTGCCGCCCCGAGAGGGCGGCAGCCGCGGCGGTGCTCAAATCAGAACTGAACCCGCTTGGTGAAGGCGCCGTCGATGACGATGTTCGCCCCGGACGTGAAACCGCCACGGGGGCTGACCAGGAAGGCCACCTGATCCGCAACTTCCTGGGCCTTGCCCATGCGACCCATGGGAATCTCGCCGAGGATCTTCTCGTACAGCGGCGTCATGTTGTCCTTGATGTAGTTCCAGGCACCACCTTCGATGAAGATCGGACCGGGGCTCACGGTGTTGACGCGAATGCCCTTCGGCGCCAGATCCACAGCCAGCGCGCTGGCGTAGTTGATCAGGCCTGCCTTCATGGCGCCGTAGGGGCCGGCACCGAGGAAGTGTTCGAGGGCCGCGGTGGTGGAGATCACCACGATGTTGCCCTTGCCGCTCTTCTCAAGATGGGGCTGCAGCACTTCGACCCCACGGACGGTACCGAGCACGTCGAACTCGAAGTTGTTGCGCCAGCCCTGCTCGCCAGGAGCATTGCCACCGGAGACGTTGGCGACGAACACATCGCAGCCGCCAAGCTCGTCGGCGGCCTTGGCCAGCCATGCCTTGTAGGCGTCACCGTCACCGATGTCGACGGCATCACCCACGACCTTCACGCCCTTGGCGCCGAGTTCGGAGACCGCCTTCTTGACCTCGTCAGCATTCCGCGAGCAGATGGCGACGGACGCACCTTCGTCGGTCAATGACTCGGCAATGGCGCGACCAATACCCTTGGTGGCGCCGGTGATGATTGCCTTGGTTCCTTTCAATCCCAGATCCATGATGCTCTCCGTTCTCGTTGCGAAAAATGACCGGCCAGGATGGCCGGGTAACCTTTTGGCGTACTTCGCGCACCGGTGGGCGAAGCAGGCTAGTTGAAGACACCGAACTTCGGCTTCGCCATCGGTGGCTTTTCCGGCACGGCAACCTCGACGTCTTCGCCGTTGATCCGCGCCGGGAAGCTGCGAATCGGTTGACTGGCCGGCGGTCCGGCGCAGGCACCGTTGCGAATGTCGAAGCGCGCACCGTGCAGCGGACAGATGATGTGGCATCCATCGACTTCCCCGCTGTCGAGGCGCGCTGTGGCGTGAGAGCAGCGGTTCTCCACGGCATACACCGCAGTGCCTGCTTCCTCGGCCATTTGCACCACCAGCAGATGCCAGCCGCGCGCCGTTCCCTTCAGCCGGCCTTCGTCAGCCAGCACCGCTCGCGCACCGACACGCTCCCAGCGTACATCTTCGAGCGGTGCCTCTGCACTCACTGTTCAGTCCACCAGCCGGATCTGGGAGCGGAACAGGTAGTCGTCGATGGTCTTGTGGAAGTGGCGAATGCGCAGTTCCTGATCGCTGATCCAGAGCCCACGGAAACCTGCGGAATTCATGCCCGCCTGCACCATCGGCAGGTTGCTCTGGTCCTGATCGAGCACTTCACCCAATGACTCGTCACCCGCCTTGAACTGCCGATGCTCGGGACGGGGCGGAACGTCATCACCCTCCCTCAGCAGCGTGTAGTTCTGCAGATCCCAGTAGAGTTTGTTCGGATCGGTCTCATGAGGACGCTGACGGAAAATCATCACCGAGTTGGCATGGATGTTCATGGTGATGTTCGGGAAGATCATGTAGTGGTAATCGTCGGACAGCTGATCATCGTTCAGCTCCGAGAAATCCCAGCCCAATGCCTTGTCGTTCTTGCGCAGGAACTCCTGCAGGGCGCGCCGGGCGTCCCGCGCCGGGCCCTGGAAGTCGGTGAAGCCGAAACCTTCCAGATACTGCTGCAGAAGTTCTGAGACGGGCTCGTCGTCCTTGACGTGGGTACTGACCGTGGCGAAGGGGATCAGGTAGCGGCTGTGGCGCTCGTAGCAGTCGATCTGAACGTCGTAGTCCTCCAGCATGCTCAGAAGCTGAGGATGGGTCCCACGCACGTGGTAGGTCTCGTTGAACGCGTCCACCGAAGCCTTCCAGTTGCAGTCCCACTCCACGGTCACGTCGTTGACCAGCACCATGCGCTCGAAATGGTAGGGATCGAGGTGCTCGGGAATGATGCCGAGAAACTCTTCGAGCGGCTCCACCTTGGGGTTGAGACTGAACCAGACCCAGCCGCCCCAGGTATCGCAGGGCAGCGTTTTGATGGACAGCTTTTCGCAGGGTGCACCCTGGGGGAAGGTCTCCTCGTCCGGGACGTCGATCAAGCGGCCCTTGAGGTCGTACTCCCAGTAGTGGAAGGAGCAGCGGAAGCTCTTCTGGTTCCCCCGCTGGCCGTAGGCCACCTGATTGCCCCGGTGGGAGCAGACGTTGTAGAAGGCGTTGACGCTGCCGTCCTCGGCGCGGGTCAGCACGATGTGCTCGTTGCCGATCTTGGTGCAGACGTAGTCGCCCACTTCGCGCAGGTCGCCTTCCCAGCAACCCATCAGCCAGACCTTGCTCCAGAGGCGCTCCCACTCGAGGGCGGCAAACTCTTTGCTCGTGTAACGTTCTGCCGGAATGACATCATGACCCAGGTCCGGATCAGGTGCCTTTTCCGCGGGGGTACGCGTCTTTTCGGGCTCCCAGTAACGCTTGACCGTGCGATAGACCGTCATCACCTCTCCTCGCTTGGATGACGCCGTTTGCGTCTCCGCTCCGCCTTCACGCGTGCTTGTTTGCAGGCGAGCACGCCGGAGCCTATGAGAAAACAAACCGACGTGATTCTTTTGATGCCGGAGAATACCCCACCCGGGAGCGCCTTTGCACCTGCCGCAATTGCCAGGGCAGCCCTCTGCTCAGGCCCGGCCCCGGACCGGGCAGGGGGGGGGCGGGGCGGAGGCGCGCGCGGCGCCCG
>JAFIFJ010000168.1 GCA_020832085.1 Gammaproteobacteria bacterium
CCCCCGTTCGACCATTCGTCAGGACTGCCGAATGGGTCGTCGCAGCGCAGCGGAGACGCCTGCGCGCATTCCGCGCAGGCAGCCGGCCATGATGGCCGGCTGACCATCCCTCCCCCATCAGGTCACTACACCCCGAGCCCCGTTCGAGCATTCGGCAGGGCCGTGCTGCGCTTCGAAGAACCAGTCGTTGGCCGCCCTGAGTCTTGAGCTTTCGACGGGTTTCATGGCGGCACGTCACGAATCAGTGATAAAGTTCGGCGCTTCGTCGTCGATCCGGACTCGCGGGCTCTGCTGGTGTCATCGGCGCCGCGTTCGCGTCCCTGTTCCGGACTGCCGATGTTGTCGACCCTTTTTGGGGGCGTGGGAGTCCCCTGCTGGGGGGACAGATCTGATTCGCAATTGGAGCGTCCTGCCCGGATGACAGAGCAGTTTATGCACGCAGTGGGCGCATCCGCTGTGCTGGCGCTCATAGCAGCGGCGGCGGCCTGTCTGTTTCTGATCGGCACCCAGCACTGGCACGGTCGATTCAGTTTCGACACCGCCGATGGTGCCCAGAAGTTCCACATCGACCCCACATCGCGTATCGGCGGCGTCGGAATCGTCATTGGTGTCATCGCGGGCTTTCTGGTGGCCCGGGAAGCCCAGATGGTGCTCTGGCCCCTCCTGCTGGCGGGCATTCCTGCGTTTGCGGCGGGGCTTGCTGAGGACATCACCAAGCGCGTGGGCGTTTCGGCCCGGCTCTGCGCCACCATCGGCAGCGGCATTCTGATCTGCCTGCTGACTGGAACGGCCATTGGGGAACTGCATCTGCCCGTTCTGGACAGCCTGCTGACCTACGCCTGGTTTGCGATCCCGTTCACCGCTCTCGCACTTGCGGGCGTGGCCAACGCTCTGAACATCATCGACGGGTTCAACGGTCTGGCGGGCGGTGTGGCGGCCATCGTCCTGCTCGCCTTTGCTGCGCTGGCACTGACCCATGGTGACACCGTGCTCGCGGCAGCCTGCATCATTTTCGCCGCCGCCATGCTCGGATTTTTGGTGCTGAATTTTCCGCTGGGTCGCATCTTTCTGGGCGATGGAGGCGCGTACTTCGTTGGCTTCGCGCTGGCCTGGCTGGCAATCCTTCTGGTCACCCGTCATCCGGAGATCTCGCCCTGGGCGGTGGCCGCCATCGTCGCCTATCCCGTGGTCGAGATGCTGTATTCCATCTGGCGCAAACACCGGCGCGAAGGCCATCATCCGTCGCGACCCGACGGCCTGCACATGCACATGCTGGTGCACCGGCGGGTGGTTCGGAAGCTGTTTCCGCATGCTTCGCGCCGTCTTCAGAATGGCCTCACCGCTCCCTTCTGCTGGCTGCTGGCTTTGCCTCCAGTTCTCGTGGCCGTCATGCGGCCCCACGACACCACGCTGCTGATGGGTTCGGTGATCGCATTCATTCTGTTCTACTCGGTTCTCTACGCACGCCTGACCCAGTTCCGCTGGTGTCTGCGGCCTCTGACCCTTGCTCGCGCCCCGCGCGTTGTAGGCTGAAGTGACCGGTTGGAGAAACAAGCTGAAGGAATTGTCAGCTTGTGCAGTCTGCTGCTTCGCCGCCCTGTGCATCCGCTCTGCCCGGCAGGGCTGAACCCGTGGTCGAAGCGCGCGTCTCGGTCATCATGCCGTGCTTCAACGGGCTGCCTTATCTGCGGGAGTCCATGGCCTCCGTTCTGGAGCAGGCCCACGGTGACATCGAGCTGCTGGTCATCGACGATGGTTCCGTGGATGGAAGCCGGGAGTACATTGCCGAACAGGCCCTGGTCGACCCGCGCATCCGACCCCTTGCCACCCGCGGCCGCGAAGGCCCGGCGACGGCGCGCAATCTGGGCATCGGCGCTGCGTCCGGGCGTTATCTGGCCTTCCTGGATGCCGACGACATCTGGCTGCCTACCAAACTCGCCGTACAACTCGAACTCATGCAGCAAGCCGACGTCGTGTTCTCCTGGTGCCCGTTCATCGAGATCACGGCCGATGGCGTCCGCGGCAGGACTGTCGAGTCCTGGCAGCATTGCAGCGCGGAAGACCTGCTCGACAAGCGCACGGTCATCGGCTGCTCGACGGTGATCTACGACCGGGAGCGACTCGGCACCGAATTCATGCCGGATATCCGTATGCGCCAGGATCTCGGTCTCTGGCTTCGCCTGCTGCGAATGTGCGAGGATCGCGGCCTGAAGGCCCAGGGCCTCGAACATGCCCTGGTGCTCTATCGCGTTCATCCAGGCAGTCTCAGCTCCGGCAAACTCCGCGCGGCCTTCTACCAATGGCGCCTTTTGCGGGACGTCGAGCGTTTGTCGCTCGGACGCGCCGGGGTGCGGTTTGCGGCCTATGCGTGGCGCTCGGTGGCAGCGCGATTATGAATCGGGATATCTGCATGCGTGCTGCACTCACCTGCACCCTTGTTCTGCTGCTGTCGAGCCTCGTGGTGCCGCGGGTCGAAGCGTCGAATTTCGGGGTGCCCGGAATCCTGGATATCCCGAGCGCCCGCATGAATGCGGAAAGCGAGCTGGCGCTGACCTACCACCGCCAGGACATCGCCGACAACTTCTCCCTCAGTTATCAGGCTACACCCTGGCTGCAGACGGCTTTTCGCTACACGATCTTCAATCCCCGCGGGCTTGATCGCTCCACCGACGAACTCAAGGACCGCAGTTTCGAAGTCCGCGCCCGGCTTTGGCAGGAACGCGTCTGGCTGCCCGAAGTCTCCGTCGGTATCCGCGATCTGGTGGGGACCGGCGCCTGGAATGGCGAGTACATCGTCGCATCCAAGGCCGTCGGGCCGTTGGATCTGACCATGGGCCTGGGCTGGGGACGGTTGGCTGAGCGTGATATCAGCAGCAACCCCTTAAGTCGGATCAGTTCCCGCTTCTCACGTCGCAGCAGTTCCACCGGGCTCGGCGGCACTTTCTCGTTCGGAGACTACTTCTCCGGCCCGGACGTCGGTCTCTTCGGCGGCGTCCGCTATCAGTTGCCGCGCTGGAACCTGGCGCTCGAGGCGGCCTATAACAGCGACAGCTATGCCCGCGAGCGGAGCCGCAATACCATCAGCGATACCGATCCATGGAGTTTCGGAATCGTCTGGGAGCCGGTGGAGAACGTGACGCTTGGCGCGTCCTGGCAGCAGGGCAACGAAGTGGCCCTGCGTATCGGCGCGGCGGTGAACACCAGTACCCGCATCGCCCGAAAACCGCCGAATCGCTACGGCGCGCCGGGGACCGAGGACGCACCGGCACGGCGGCCCAGGCGGAATCAGACCTGGTTCGCTCGCGCTGCCAGCGAAGCGCACACCTCGGGCTTGCTGCTGCGCTCGGCCAAGGTGCTGGATGATTCGACGCTCAACGTGGTCTATACGAATCAGGATTATCAGTACGAGGCGGACGCGATCCGCCGACTGCTCGCCCTGGTCAACCTGTATGCGCCGCAGCAGTACGGAACCGTGATCGTCACTGGGCACCAAGCGAATGTGGACACCCACTCCGTCCACTACACTCGCCCGGGCCGGGTTGGCTGGGCTGCCGAGGTCGACCCGTCGCAGGAGCATCGAGAGGTGACCGTGATGCCTCCGTTGCGGGTCGAGGATCCCGATTTCGCCACACCGTTCCGCTATCCCAACGGCGTCTGGAACGCCGGGCTCGGCCTGCGGCCGTTCCTCTTCGATCCCGACAGCCCCTTTCGCTACCAGCTCTACGCCCGCATCGGTGCTCAAGTGGACTTCGGCAGCGGCTGGGAGCTGAGCGGCTCCTGGGTCCAGAACATTTACAGCCAGTTCGACGGCATCAGCCGGGAATCGGACTCGGTGTTGCCGCGGGTCCGCTCCGATGTCATCCGCTACCTTCAGGAGAGTTCGTCACGCCTGGACGCGCTGATGCTGACCAAGCGCGGCCAGTTGACCGATGAGATCTACTATCTCGGATTCGCTGGCGTTCTCGAGGAAATGTACTCAGGTGTGGGCGGCGAGATGCTCTATCGCCCTTTTGGCAGCCGCTTCGCGTTCGGCGCCAATGTCATCGGGGTGCAGCAGCGGGAGTTCGATGGCCTCCTGGGTCTGCAGGATTACCGCACCGTGATCGGCCACCTCAGTGTCTACTGGGCCAGTCCACTGTATAATTTCGACGTGGCCGTCCACGCTGGGCGTTATCTGGCCAAGGACGTGGGCGCGACGCTGGAGTTGCAGAAGCGGTTCGCCAACGGCTGGTCGGTGGGCGCCTTCGCCACGCTGACTGACGTGCCCTTCAAGGATTTTGGCGAGGGCAGCTTCGACAAGGGACTCATCTTCCGCGTCCCATTGAACAGTTATCTGGGGTTCAATACGCGGGGTGCATATTCGAGCATCCTGCGGCCAATCCAGCGGGATGGAGGGCAGCGTCTGCACTGGGGCACAACGCTTTGGGAGACGCTGCGGGGGACTCATTACGACCACCTTTCACAATATCGATCCAGGATGATGCCGCAATGAACAAACTCGCATTGCTCCTCATGGGGGTATGTCTGCTCGCCGCCTGCACGGTCCGTTCGCAGCAGCTGGACATGGCTCGTCAGGCCATCCCGCGGGGCGGTGACAGCATTGATGTCGAGCAGTTCGCCTGGCTGGTGCGGTTCAATGACGCGGAGTTCAAGGTCTACTCCATCAGCGTGGGTGGCGGCATCGTCTTCGCGAATGAGCAAGGGCTGGAGGTGGCCTTCGATGGCTGGGACGTGCTGATTGTCTCCGGCTTGCCGGGATCATTGGGCGTGATCCGGGTGGACAAATCGAGCGATCCGAGAGTTCACCACGTTCAGGGTCTCGACGAGAGCTTTGAGGTGGCCTGCCGGGAACCGCAGCGGGTGTCGGACGGTTGGCGCGTGAACTGCCGCCACGATGGCCAGGACCGGGTCTATCCGATGAACCACGAGATCCGTCTCAGCAGTGATGGCCGCATCACCCGCATTTCCGCCTCACTGATACCTGGAGTCGGCCCCATGGTGATCGAACCCCTGTTCGAGATCGGAGAGTGAAACAGGTGCTGCAAACGGGTGAATCGAGGACGGTATCGATGATGCTGCGCTGGGTGCTGGCGTTCGCGGTGATCGTCGGTTTGGGCTGGGGAGCGATGGGCACGAGCGCCCAGAGTTCGGCGCAGATCCAGCAGATCATGAGCATGAGTCCTGCCGAGCGGCAGCGGCTCATGCGTCAGTTCGGCGTCAGCGAGCAGGACGTGATGCGCATGCTCGGCGAGCAGCGCAGCGCGACCGGAGCGTCTGGCGCTGCACCCTCGCGCCTCTCACGTCCGACGGACATGGATCCTCAGGGCTTCGAATTTGATCCTCAGGGCGACTTCTTCGGCGGCATGCAGCCCGGCCTGATGCAGCCGGCCATGCCGACGCCGCGGGATGATTTCGACGACGGTGACCTTTCTGGCCGCGTCGACTACAGCCGGCGCCATGGCCTGGAAGTCTTCAGCCGCAGCTTCATGCCCTACCAGGAACTGTTCTCGATTCCCGTCCCGGACGACTACGTCATCGGTCCGGGCGATGTGTTCCAGGTGAGCCTTTTCGGTACCGAAAGCAATCAGTTTTACCTGCCCGTGCAGCGCGACGGCTGGATCGACTTTCCGGCCCTCGGGCCCATCGCGGTATCCGGCATGACCTTCGCCGATGCCAAGCGCGTGGTGGCGGATCGCGTCGCCAGGGAAAAGCTCGGGGTTCGAACCAGTATTACGCTGGAGCAATTGAAGTCCATTCAGCTGGCGGTTTCAGGCGAGGTCAAGCGCCCCGGGGTCTACGTGGTGCCGAGCCTCGTGTCCGTCATTCAGCTGCTCAATCTGGCAGGAGGCGCCACCGACGTGGGTGCACTGCGGCGCGTGCGGCTGCTCCGGGCCGGTGAGCGGCTCGATATCGATCTCTACGATTTCATCATCGCCGGCGAGCGTTCCGACGTCATCGGGCTCAAGCCCGGTGATCGGCTCCACCTGCCGGCGGTGGAAGCGGCGGTGCACGTCAAGGGCGCGGTGCGGCGTGCGGGCGTTTACGAGATCCTGCCCGGCGAAACGCTGGAGGACGTGCTGCGCATGGCTGGTGGTCCGGCCCCGGATGCAGCCCTCGGCGAAGCCGTGCTGCGCCGCTACGCCTCAGATGGTGAGCAGCAGATCGTCGACATCGACCTGCGCGCGCGCGATGGCCGCCGTCAGGCACTGTCTGACGGCATGATCCTGCGAGTGCCCCGCGCCACCGAGTTCACCGCCACCCGGATCGAAGTCAAAGGCGAAGTCACGGTACCGGGCGTGCGGCAGTGGCGCGAAGGCATGCGCCTGTCCCATGTGTTCAGGGATCTGCGTCGCGACCTCAATGTGGGGCGGGCAGATCTCGATCAGGGCTACATCGTCCGCACCGATGGAGAAACCCGCCAGCTCAGTTTCCTTTCCTTCAGCCTGCGCGAAATGTTCCGGCAACCCGGCTCTGAACACGATCACCTGCTGCAACAGGAAGACGTGGTGCTGGTGTTGCCTATACCAGGGGTGGTGGAGCAGGACCGGGAGCGTCGCCGGCAGGATGAGGAACGGGACGCAGAACCTGATGAGCGCGAAACAGTGGCCCAGCAGACCCGTCGGGGGGGGCGGCGCGGGCCCCCCGCCCGGGGGGGGGGGGGGGGGGGGGGGCCAGGGGAGAAGGGGGGGGGGGGGGGGGGGGGGGGGGGTGGGGCCGGGGGGGGGCGCGGGGGGGGGGGGG
>JAFIFJ010000011.1 GCA_020832085.1 Gammaproteobacteria bacterium
ATCGGCCCATTCGCTGCGCGAATAGGGCGCTGTTGCGGACCATCCATGGTCCGCCCCCCTACGGGGCGCCCTGCGGGCGACGCACGCTGCTCCTGGCAGCATGCGCCCACAAGGGCGTGCTCCAGTCCGAAAAATTAATTCAAAATCAAATAGTTGTCGTATGTTTCATAAGAGCCGCCACGAACGTTGTTCGTTCACGCTGTCGCGGAAGAAACTTGCGATGTGCTAACTGTGGGAGAGCGCTAGCGCCCGCAGGGCGATGCGCCGATTGGCATGACGTGCAGCGAAGCCGGTGCCTTCAGCTTCGGCACAACGCCTCACAATCGGCCCATTCGCTGCGCGAATAGGGCGCTGTTGCGGACCGTCCATGGTCCGCCCCCCTACGGGGCGCCCTGCGGGCGACGCACGCTGCTCCTGGCAGCATGCGCCCACAAGTGCGTGTTCCAGTCTGAAAAGTTAATTCAAAATCAAATGGTTGTCGTATGTTTCATAAGAGCGATCGCAGATCACGATCGGCGGCACAGCCGCCGCATGACGTGACACGCTGTTCGGAGCCCAAGCCGGGCCGCCTGCCGGCGGCATCGTCGACTGCGCTGCGCTCCGTCAACTCCCACAGGGGAGCGTCGGGGGAACGCAGTGCAGCCCCCGATAACGCGGAGGAACGGCAACGACTTTGCGCTATCCTTCGCCCCTTGGGGGACACTCGAAATCCCGCTATCCCAATGCTGTAAACGGACGGGCCATTGAACGACCATCGTCATGCACCCGAGGGGGCAAGCCGGCAGGCGAATGAGACCGCAGCCGGCGCCCGGTTCACCACCGCGGTCGCCCACCCGAACATTGCCCTGATCAAGTACTGGGGCAAGGCCGACCCCGCATTGAACGTCCCGGCCGTGCCCTCCATGTCCATCACGCTTGATGCGCTGACCACGGCCACCCGGATCCGCTTCGATGCGTCGCTGGCTGCTGACACCATCAGCATGAACGGCAGCGAACTCGCCGCCTCCTCGAGTCAGGCCCGACGCATCACGACCTGCCTGAATACCCTGCGCGCCCTGGCTGGAACGGAGCTCAAGGCGAGGGTCGAGACCCGCAACGACTTCCCCACCGGCGCCGGGCTGGCGTCGTCGGCATCCGGTTTCGCCGCGCTGGTGGTGGCTGCTGCCGGCGCTCTCAGACTGGAACTGCCGGCGACGGACGCCTCGAGAATCGCCCGGGCGGCTTCGGCTTCCGCGGCCCGCTCCCTGTTCGGGGGCTTCGCGGAACTGCCCGCCGGAGCCGTGGGCGAAGACGTCGCGGCCATGGCTCTCGCTCCCGCCGGACACTGGCCGCTGGAAGTGGTCGTGGCCATCTGCGCCGAAGGCCCCAAAGCCGTGGGTTCGACCCGGGGCATGCTGGATTCCGCTGCCAGCAGCCCCTTCTACCGGACGTGGGTCGACGCCGCGGCAGCCGATGCAGCTGCCGGTCGCCATGCCGTCCTGCAACGGGATTTTGCCGCCCTGGCCAGCGTCAGTGAGGCCAGCTGTCTGAAGATGCACGCGGTCATGCAGACCACCCGTCCCCCGCTGCTGTACTGGAACGCCGCCACCATGGCCACCCTTGAAAGGCTGCGCAGCCTGCAACAGGACGGCGCCGAGGTGTTTTTCACCATGGATGCCGGGCCCCAGGTCAAGGCGGTCTGCGCACCCGGTACCGGCCCCACGGTAGCCGCAGCACTGGCCGCTGTGCCGGGGGTGAGTCGTGTCCTGACCACGGCTTTGGGCGGCCCGGCGCGCCTGGACGCTGCGCCATGGGCCTGAGGGCTTCAGCCCCCGGCAAGATGATGATCAGCGGCGAGTATTCCGTGCTGAGCGGGGAGCCGGCCCTCGTGATGGCGGTCGATCGCCGGGTTCAGGTCACCCTGGAATCATCCGCTTCCGGCTGGCAACTGCGCGCCGATGGCGCCTCGCCGGAACTGGACTTGGCTCCCGATTTCCTGGACTCAGAGCAGCGGCCGCCGACAGCGGTCGCCCTGGCGCTGTGGTGCGCCGCCCGTGCCATCGAAGTCCGGACCGACCCCATGATGGTCCACGTAGATTCCCGCGCCCTGCAGCAGGCCGGCATCAAACTCGGCCTCGGTTCCTCCGCGGCGGTGAGCGTTGCCCTCACCGCCGCTCTGGCGCAACATGCGGGGTTGGAAACCCTGTCTCTCGAGGCCTGTTTCCGCGCACATGATGCTTTACAGGGGACCACGGGCAGCGGATTCGATGTCGCTGCTGCCTGGCGTGGGGGCTGCTTCGAGTTTCGCCGCAAAGGTTCCGAGGCCACAATCGCGACCGCACCCTCGCTGCCGGGAGCGTCGCGCTTTGTCTGGACCGGACAGGCCGCCCGCACCGCGGGGTTCGTCGAGCGCTACCGGCATTGGGAGCGCAACGCCCCCGGCAGCGAAAGGCTGATCGCTGCGCTGGGCGACGCGACGCGAACGGCGCTGGATGCAGTCAGGCGTGCCGACGCGACCGGCTACGTGGCTGCTCTGGCAGCGAGCGCCGAGCGGCTCGGCGCCTTGGCCAAGGCGGCAGAGCTGCCGATTTTTGCAGGCGGGCACGAGCAGCTGCTGCGCATCGGCAGCGCTTGCGGAGTGGCTTACAAACCCTGCGGGGCCGGCGGCGGCGACATCGGCATCGCGGCTGCCGTGGACGAGTCGGGACTCACTGCCTTCGAGCAGGCGGCGCGCGGCGAAGGCTATTCAATCTTGTCAATGGAGTGCGACCCCAATGGCGTCAGAGTCGAGCGAGACGAAGCAGAGCGGATCGCGAATTCCTGACTTCTACCGACTTTCGGTACAGGAGCGGGTGCGGGCAATCGAGGAGCGGGGACTGATCTCCCGCGCAGACGCAGCCGCGTTGCGCAACGGCGAGCATACCCTGCGTCCCGCCAGCGCCGATCGCATGATCGAAAACGTGATCGGCGTGCTCGGCCTGCCGCTGGGTCTCGGCTTGAACTTCCTGGTCAACGGGCGCGACTACGTGGTGCCGCTGGTGGTGGAGGAGCCCTCCATCGTCGCGGCCCTGTCTTCGGCGGCGAAGACCGCCCGTCTCGGCGGCGGCTTCTTCGCCGAAGCCACCGATCCGATCCTCATCGGTCAGGTGCAGATCGTCGCCCCGGCAGATCCGGATGCCGCCGTGGCAGCCGTGCTCGCCCATCGCGAAGAGATCATCAATCTCGCCAACAGTCTGCATCCCAAGATGCTCGCCCGCGGCGGTGGCGCCCGGGACATCGAGGTGCACCGCCACACCGCCCCCACCGATGGCCGCGAAATGGTCGTGGTGCATCTGCTGGTGGACACCCGCGACGCCATGGGCGCCAATCTGGTGAACACCATGTGCGAGGGGGTGGCCTCCCTGCTCGAAAGCATCACCGGTGGCCAGGTCTACCTGCGCATCCTCTCCAACCTCACCGATCGCGCCCTCGCCCGTGCCGAAATGACCGTGCCCCTGGCCAATCTGGCCGGCAAGGGCTACTCCGGAGAGCAGGTGCGGGACGGGATCATTCTCGCCAACGACTTTGCGCGGGTGGATCCCTACCGGGCCACCACCCACAACAAGGGCATCATGAACGGCGTCGATGCCGTAGCCCTGGCGACGGGCAACGACTGGCGCGCCATCGAGGCTGCCGCCCACGCCTATGCCTCCCGCAACGGCCGCTACACCAGTCTCACGGAATGGTTTGCCAACGACCGCGGCGATCTGGTGGGGCGCGTCGAACTGCCCATGAAGGTCGGCACCGTCGGCGGGCCGCTGCAGTCCAATGCCACCGTAGCCATGAATCATCGGATTCTGGGTGTGTCCAGCGCCCAGGAACTCGCCGGCATCATGGCTGCCGTGGGCCTCGGTCAGAATTTCTCCGCCCTGCGCGCCCTGGCCACCGACGGCATCCAGCAAGGCCACATGACGCTGCATGCCCGCACCGTGGCCAATGCGGCCGGCGCCCCGCCGGAGCTGTTCGAGACCCTGGTGGAGCAGCTCATCGAATCCGGCGAGATCAAGATCTGGCGGGCCCAGGAACTGCTCAGCGAACTGCTGCAGGAAGCGGCCGGCGGCGTGCCCCGTGCCAGCGTTAGCAGCCGAACCAGCCACACCACCGACGGGGACCACTCCGGTGAACCGCGGGCCTGCGCCCACGGCAAGATCATCCTGCTCGGCGAGCACGCGGTGGTCTATGGCAGCCACGCCATTGCCGCTCCCGTGCCCCTGGCCGTGGAAGCGCGGGTGATGGAAGGTACGGATGGCGTCCGCCTGATGATCCCGCGCTGGGGTCTCGAGCAACGACTGAAGCCCTCCGACGAAGGCTTCGCACGGGTGCTCGGCAGCATCATCGATGATCTCGGCTTGAGTGGGCGCCACATGACCATCGAGGTCTTCCCGAAGGTGCCGCGGGCCATGGGACTCGGAGCATCCTCGGCCCTGGCTGTGGCTGTGATGAGGGCCCTCGACCAGCACTACCAGCTCGGTCTCGACGACGAGGCCGTCAACCGCCTCGCCTTCCAATGCGAGCAGGCGGCCCATGGCACGCCCTCCGGCATCGACAATACGCTGGCGACCTACGGTCGCATGATGCTCTACCAGCGCGGCGAGGACGGCCCACGCTTTCAACCCCTCGACGCTGCCCTGCCCTTGCGCATGGTGGTGGGCATCTCGGGTCAGGAGAGTCTGACCGCCCGCACCGTTGCCGGGGTGCGCCGGGCATGGGAAGGTGCACCGGGACGCTACCAGCGCATGTTCGACGAGATCGATCGCCTGACCCTCGAAGGCATGCACGCCATCACCGAGGGCGACAGCCGTGCCCTGGGCGAACTGATGAATCTCTGTCATGGCATCCTCAATGGCCTGCAGCTGTCCACCCCGGCCCTCGAGGAGCTGATCGGCATCGCCCGCAGCCACGGCGCCATCGGCGCCAAGCTCACCGGCGGTGGCGGCGGCGGCTCCATGATCGCGCTCTGCCCGGATGACGATCCGGCAGTGGCTCGCAACGTTCAGGATGCCATGCGCAATGCGGGCTACGATGCCCTGGAGGTGACCATTGGCTGAGCCAGCCAAACGAGATGCCATCGTCTCTTCGGAGGCCGAACAACTGATCCTCGTCAACGATGACGATCAGCCCGTCGGGTTCCTCGACAAGGCAGGATGTCACGACGGCGAGGGGATCCTGCATCGTGCGTTCTCGCTGTTCATTTTCGATACCGAGGGCCGGCTGCTGCTGCAGCAGCGTGCCCCCGGCAAGCGGCTGTGGCCGGGCTACTGGTCCAACAGCTGCTGCAGCCATCCCCGCCGCCATGAAACCATGGCCGAAGCGGTGGACCGCCGCCTCGAAGAAGAACTCGGCATGCAGAGCGATCTGCAGTTCCTCTACAAGTTCAGCTACCACGCCACCTTCGGTGACCTGGGAGCGGAACGCGAGCTGTGCTGGGTTTACATCGGTTCGGCCGACCAGGACCCGGTCGTCAACCGCAACGAGATCAGCGCCTGGCGCTGGATCGCAGCGGATGATCTCGACGCCGAGCTCGCCGCGGATCCCGATGCCTTCACGCCCTGGTTCAAACTCGAATGGTCGCGACTGCGCGATCAGTACATGAGGCAGATCGAGCGACTGACATCGTGAACAGCGGCGGTAGCCACCGTTGACAGCCTCGACCCGATCCAGCACCAGCAAGCAGTCCCTGGAGACAAGAATATGAGCGTGCCCTTTATCCAACAGCTTCGCGTCGGCAGCTATATCCTCAGCCAGAAGCTCAAGGGTCGGTCACGCTATCCCCTGGTGCTCATGCTCGAGCCCCTGTTCCAGTGCAACCTCGCCTGCGCCGGCTGCGGCAAGATCGACTACGAGGACGACATCCTGCGGCGTCGGGTGTCCGTGGATCAGGCGCTGGCCGCTGCCGACGAGTGCGGCGCTCCGGTGGTCTCCATTCCCGGCGGCGAACCCCTGATCCATCGCGAGATGCCGGAGATCGTCCGCGGCCTGGTCGCCCGCAAGCGCTTCGTCTATCTGTGCACCAACGCTCTGCTGCTCGAGAAGAAGCTCGATGAGTACGAGCCTTCGGTCTACCTCACCTTCTCGGTGCATCTCGACGGCCTGCGCGAACGTCACGACGAATCCGTCTGTCGTGAGGGCGTCTTCGACGTTGCGGTACGCGCCATCCGCAAAGCCCTCGACCGTGGCCACCGGGTCACCGTGAACTGCACCCTGTTCAACGGCGAAGATCCGCAGGAAGTGGCCGACTTCTTCGACTACGCCATGGAACTCGGTGTCGAGGCGATCACGGTGAGTCCAGGTTACAGCTACGAGCGGGCTCCCCGACAGGATGTATTCCTGCCCCGCTCCCGCTCCAAGGAACTGTTCCGCAACATCTTCCGGCTCGGGCGCGAGCGCCAGGGCAAGGGCAAGCAGAAGTGGCGCTTCAATCAGTCGAGCCTGTTCCTCGACTTTCTTGCGGGCAACCAGACCTATCAGTGCACGCCCTGGAGCAGCGTCACCTACAACGTCTTCGGCTGGCAGCGTCCCTGCTACCTGCTGGTGGACGAAGGCTATGCGGAAAGCTTCGATGATCTCATCAACACCACCGACTGGGACGCCTACGGCGTCGGCCGCAACGTCAAGTGCAACAACTGCATGGCCCACTGCGGCTATGAAGGCACAGCGGTGGAGGACACCTTCCGCAAGCCCCTGCATGCCCTGAAGGTCATGCTCAAGGGGCCGGATCTCGACGGCCCCATGGCTCCGGAAGTGCCCCTCGTGCAGGTGCAGGATGCCGTTGCTGCCGCAACCGACGACCAGCCGCGCATTCCCGTCCACGAGGTCCGCGGATGATCTGGCTGGCGGGAGCTTCGGCTCTCTGCTGGCTGGCCGTGCTGCTGCTCCCCTGGCAACCCTGGCGGTTGCGGGAACGCCTGACGCTGGCAGCACCCGACCCATCCACATCCCTGGCGCTGGCCGACGTCCGCGTCCTGATTCCGGCGCGTAATGAAGCCGCCCTGCTCGGCGGCACTCTGGCCGCAGTCCTGGCCCAGGGACCGGAGATCCACGTGGTGGTCGTCGACGACGAATCCGATGACGATACGGCCCGCATCGCTGCTGCGGCAGGTGAGCGGGTCACCGTCGTTCACGGCACACCGCGCCCGGCCGGCTGGACCGGTAAACTCTGGGCCTTGCAGCAGGCCCATGCTCATGCCCGACGCCCCCTGACCCTGCTGCTCGACGCCGACATCCACCTCGCTCCGGGCACCGTCGCCGCATTGCGCGAACAACTTGCGCAGCAGGGGGGGGGACTGGTCTCCGTCATGGCCAGCCTGCGCATGACTGGCTTCTGGGAACGCCTGCTGATGCCGGCCTTCATCTACTTCTTCCGCCTGCTCTACCCCTTCGCGCTGGTGAATCGCAGACACGCCAAGGTCGCAGCCGCTGCCGGTGGCTGCGTGCTCATGCCCACCGCCCTGATCGACGAGCGCGACCTGTTTCGCCGCATCCGCGGCGAGCTCATCGACGATTGCGCCCTGGCCCGGGAAGTGAAGGCCGGCGGGTGGCCGCTGTGGCTCGGCGTCTCCAGGGCCGTCACCAGTGCCCGGCCTGCCCAGGATCTAGAGACCCTGGCGGCGATGGTCCGCCGCACGGCGTTCACCCAGCTCGGTAATTCAGCTACCGTATTGACCCTCTGCACGGTGATGATGCTGCTCGCATTCGTCGTGCCCATGCTGGCGCTGCTCGCGGGGGGCAAAGTCGCCGCCCTCGGCCTGCTGGCCTGGATCGGAATGAGCCTGAGTTATCTGCCCACCCTCCGCTTTTACGGGTGTGCACCTTTGTGGGCGCTGCTGCTGCCCGTGATCGGCCTGCTGTATCTGGCCTTCACCTGGCAGTCGGCACGCTCGACCTGGCGAGGCCAGCGCGCCCAATGGCGTGGGCGCGTCTATACGAGTGCTTCGGCAACTGAATCGGCAACGGGATCGGATTCATGACCACGCAAGCCATCGGTATCAGCGGCATGGCGGCCTACCTGCCCCCCTACCGCGTCAATCTGCAATCCTGGTGCGACTGGACCAGCGAAAACTGGGACAAAATCCGCACCGTCGTCGGACACAGTTTCCGCATGCGCGGTCCGGGCGAGAACGTCTACACCATGTCGGCCAGCGCCATCATGCGGCTGATCCGGCAGTACGATCTCGACCCCAGCCGCATCGGTTTCCTGGCGCTGGGCACCGAGAGCAGCACCGACAATTCCGCCGGGGCCGTCATCGTCAAGGGCATGGTCAACGAAGGCCTCGCCGCAGAGGGGCGGCCGCTGCTGCCACGCAACTGTGAGGTCCCGGAGTTCAAGCACGCCTGCCTCGGTGGCATCTACGCGATCAAGAACGCCCTGCGCTACCTGGCCTTCGACGGTCGCGGCAAACAGGCCCTGGTGGTCTCCGGTGACATTGCCGAGTACGCCAGAGCCACCAGTGGCGAACCCACCCAGGGAGCCGGCGCCGTGGCCATGCTGCTGGAAGCCGAGCCCAGGCTGCTCGAGATCGATCTGTCCCGCGCCGGCAGCGCATCGGACTATCGTGGGCCGGACTTCCGCAAGCCTTTCGCACGCTTCGCCAATCAGAACGCCGCCATCGGTACGCCGCTGAAGGACTTTCCGGTTTTCAACGGCAAGTACTCCACCACCTGTTATGTGGACGCGGTGCTCATGGCCATGGAGGACATGTTCCAGCGTCGCGGCGGCGACCGGCGGGCCTACCTGGACGCCCTGGGCGCCGTGTTCATGCATCGGCCCTATCAGCGCATGCCCGAAACCGGCTACGGCATGGCCTATCTCTACGCCCTTGCCACCGGCAACGACGTCGATCAGGCAGTGCTCGCCGAGCATTGCCGCGTTGCCGGCGTCGAGCCGGAGGCCGTGATCGCCGAGCTCAGCGGACGCCCCTCAGTGTTTTCGCTGGTGGCGGAAACCCGGGTCGACGACGACGTCTATCCCCTGGCCATGCAGACCCTGCGCAGCTTCCGCAAGAGCCCGTTGCACGCCGAAGTCGTGGAGTCCCGTCTCGAACTCGGCGCCGCGGCCATGCGCGACATGGGCAATCTCTACTCTGCAGCCCTGCCCGCCTGGCTCGCCGCCGGCCTCGAAGAGGCTGCCCGCTCCGATCGCGATCTCGCCGGCAGCGATCTACTGGCCATCGGCTATGGCAGCGGAGACGCGGCCGAGGCCGTGCCCATGCGTGTCTGCCCGCAGTGGCGAGAGGCGGCTTTGCGTATTCATCTCGACGCGAGCTTCGAAGGCGCCAAGGACCTCGAGCAGGACGACTACGAATGTCTGCACGAAAGTGGCCACCTGCACACGACCCTGCCCGGTTCCGAATTCATCATCGACCGGGTCGGTTGCGGCAGCCGCAGCGACTACGACGATCTTGGCATCGAGTACTACCGGCATGTTCCTCAGCCGGCGGTGGCACGCTGAAGCGGCTCGAGCGCAGGATCCTCATTTTTCTCCTCGCCGGCGTCCTCTTCGGCGCGCCGGCCCTCGCCACTGCGGTCGGGGAACACGCTGCCGCCATCGCCACCGTGGAAGGCCTGCATGAGGCGCTCCTTGGCGCCATGCAGGCAGAGGGTGTCGATGTCAGGGCGCGCCGAGAACTGCTCCATGACACCGTTGCCGACAGCTTCGATGTCCCCACCATCGTCCGCCTGAGCCTCGGACGGGCCTGGCAGACCCTCTCCGATGATGACCGCAGCCGCATCGAGCAGGCCCAGTTCGAACTGATCCTGACCACCTATGCAGCCCGTTTTCGCAGTGACGGTGGCGAGCGCTTCGTCACCGCAGGCGCCCAAAGCGGTGGTGCCGCTCAGGTCAGGGTACGCACGCGCATCGAATCACCGGGAGCATCGGCCGTGACCCTGGACTACCTGCTCAGGGACGTCGACGGCGAGCCCCGCATCTTCAATGTCATTGCCGACGGCTTCAGTGAACTGTCCATGCGTCGCGCGGAATACACGGCCATCTTCGAGCGCGGCGGTGTCCAAGCGCTGCTGCAGGAAATCGACCGCCTGGTGGCCGGCAACCTCGAGCGCGGCCAGCGATCCTGATGGCTGCGGATATCGTCACCCGGGGTCTGACCCGACTGGCAGGCCTGTGCGCCAGGCGACCACGGGCGGCCATGGCCATCCTCGTCGCCTTAAGCCTCGTGGTCGCGATCTACGCCGCCGCCACCTTCAGGATCGACTCCGACACGGAGAATCTGATCCGTCAGGACACCGAGTGGCGGCGGGATTTCGATGCCTTTCAATCCGCCCTGCCCATGCTGGTGGATACGGCGCTGCTGGTGGTTTCGGGCGCCTCGTTCGAAGCAGTGGACCGCAGCGCGGCCGCCCTCGCCACGACCCTTCGCCGCAACGGCGACGTCATCACTTCAGTGTTCGCGCCCGACAGTGACCCCTTTCTCCGCGAGCGCCTGCTGTACTACCTGTCACCCGAGGAACTCGACGCTGTCATCACCGAGTTGGCCATGGCCCAGCCCGCCATGGCGCGGCTGTCGGCTGACCCCAGCCTGAGAGGGCTGTTCGGCCTGCTCCGCGACGGCATCGGCGCACGCGATCAGGACTCAGGCCTGCCGGCCACGCTGCTGCCGCTCCTGCAGGACGTCAGCAGCAGTGCTGCGGACGTGGCGGGCGGGGGCCCCGGTGAACTGCGCTGGATGGACCGCATGCTCGGCAGCGACCGCCTCGACGGCAACCACTACGCCATCATCGTGGTCCGCGGGCAGATCGACTTCGACGCTTCCCTGCCCTACGGCCGCCTCATGGACGGTCTGCGGACGGCCATCGCGGCCACCGACCTGCCTGCCGATGTGCAGGTGCGCCTGACCGGCGAAGTTCCCCTGGCCCACGAAGAAGTGGAAGCCGCAACGGAGGGCATCGGTCTCGCCGGGACCCTGGCGCTGATCCTGCTCGCCGCCGTGCTGATCTTCGGTGTTCGCTCCGGTCGGGTGGTCGTCGCCACCTTCGCCATGCTGGCCATGGGCTTCGCCTGGACCAGCGCCTGGGGCATGCTGGCGGTGGGACAGTTCACGACCCTGTCCATCATCTTCCTGGTGATGTTCTTCGGCCTGGGGGTGGATTTCGCCATCCACTACGCCCTGCGCGTTCAGGAGGCCCTCGCCAGACCCGACGAGCAGGCGGCGCCCGAGGTGGCCGCGGCCCGCCATGCTGGCGGCTCCATCGCTCTGTGCACCCTGACGTCCTCCATCGGCTTCCTGGCCTATCTGGCCACGGATTACCGTGGTCTGGCTGAGCTCGGTATCATCTCGGCCGGCGGCATGGTCATCGCGCTGCTGCTGACCTTCACCGTCATTCCCGCCTGTTTCGGCCTTTTCGGTCGGCCGCGCCCGTTGCCGAAGGCGGGCCGGGAACCCGCGGGCGCGTCGATGCAGAATGGGTCCATTGCGACCCTGTCATGGCTGAGCCAGCGTGCCCGATGGGTGTTCGCCGCAACCGCAGCTTTTGCCCTGCTGGCCGCCTGGCAGGCCAGCCACATGCGCTTCGACTACAGCGTGCTGGCGTTGCGTAACCCAGACGCCGAGTCCATGTCCACTCTGGCCGAGCTCAAGGCCGCGGGCGAAGTCACCGACTACAGTCTCTCGGTACTGGTCGCTGCGAACGAGGCCGACGCCCTCGCCCAGCGCCTGCGGGAACTGCCGAGCGTGGCGATGGTGCAGACACCGGAGGATGCCGTCCCGGACGATCAGACCGGCAAACGCTTCCTGCTCGATGACGCCCAGGCCATGCTGGGCATGACGCTCGCCGTCGACGATCCCGCCGGGCCGACGACGGCAGAGGACCGGATGCAAAGCAGCGAGGCCCTGGGGGCTGCCCTGGCGGAGGCCTTGGCCGAGGATGACCTGCCGGCGTCCCAACAGAACCTGCTCAGGGAGCTGAAAGAGCGGCTCGACGCGGTGCTCGGCGCCCCCGACCGGCATGAGCTTCTGGCCCGCCTCGAGACCGGCACGACGGCCACCCTCCCCGATCTCATGAACTGGCTGCAGCAGGCACTCGATGCCCTCCCCTTCGAATTCAGTGACCTGCCGGAGAGCGTGCGCGAGCGCCTCGTCACCGCCGACGACAGGCATCACCTGATGGTGCTGCCGGCGGAAGACATTTCCGAAGTCAACGCGCTGAACCGCTTCATCAGCGACGTCCGCAGCGTCGCGCCCCGCGCCACCGGCCGGCCGGTGGCCGAGTGGGGGGTGGGCCGCATCGTCGTCGAGTCTTTCAGTCAGGCGCTGATCACCGCCTTGCTGGTGATTTTTCTGGTGCTGCTGCTGACGCTGCGCAGCCTGCGCGACGCCACCCTGGTCCTCACGCCCCTGCTGCTGGCGGCCCTGTTCACCGTCGCCAGCGCCCAGTGGCTGGGCATGTCCTTCAACATGGCCAACATCCTGGTGCTGCCGCTGCTGTTCGGGCTCGGCGTCGACAACGGCGTTCATCTCGTGAAGCGCTATCGCAGCGAAGGTGAGCTGACGAGCCTGATGCGATCGAGCACCCCCCGGGCGGTGCTGCTGAGTTCACTCACCACCGCAGGCACCTTCGCGGCCCTCAGTCTGAGCCCCCACCAGGGCACCGCGTCCATCGGCATGCTCTTGACCATCGCCATCGGCTGGCTGCTGCTGACGACCCTGGTCCTGCTGCCGTTGCTGCTGGAACGCTTTGGTTCCGCTTCCTCTTCCAGGACCTCTGCGTAGGGGCCGAGCTCAGAGCAGGTGATGGCCGCCGTCGAGGATCAGCGTCTCGCCGGTGATCAGGCTCGCCCCTTCGATGAGCTGAAGGATCGACTCGGCAACGGTGTCGGCCGTGGCAGTGAGCTTAAGCGGCGTGGCCTTTTCGAGGAAGGCCTTGCTGCGATCGTAGGTCGCTTCGCCCATGCCCTGGCGCAGCCACTCACCCTGAATGAAGCCGGGACAGACCGCGTTGACCCGGATCTCGGGACCGAGCACCCGCGCCAACGATTTGGTCATGGTGATCATCGCACCCTTGGACGCGGCGTAAGCAATGCTGCTGCCGATACCGCGGATGCCCGCAATGGAGGCGACGTTCACCACCGCCGCCCGGCCGGCGGCCCGCAGATGGGGCTCGGCGGCCCGGGTCATCTGGAAGGCACCCACGGTGTTGACGCTGTAGATGTGGAGGAAATCCGCCTTGTCGAGGCCATCGAGATTGGCATGATCAACGAACTTCGTGGTCCCGGCGTTGTTGACCAGGGCATCGATGCGGCCAAAACGAGCCATGGCCTCATCGACCATGCGCCGACAGTCCGCGTCCTCGGCCACGTTCGCCTTCACCAGCAGCGCCACCGCTCCCGCCGCCTCACAGCGGCCAGCGACTTCCTTCGCCGGCCCTTCACTGCGCGAGTAGTTCACCACGACGTCCCAGCCGCGGCCGGCAAGCTGCTCGACGCAAGCAGCGCCCACCCCGCTCGATGAACCGGTCACAATGGCAACGGGCTTGGAATCGGACATGCATTGGTCTCCCCTGAATCACTGAGAACGGCAGTCTAGCCCCCAAATCTCCTGGATTCACGAAGCATCCTTCCAAACAACCACAACCCCCGATTCCAGCGCCCCTCCATTCCCCAGAACCGCCATCGGTATCGCTTTCGCTTTCGCTATCGCTTTCGCTTTCGCTTTCGCTTTCGCTTTCGCTTTCGCTTTCGCTTTCGCTATCGCTATCGCTATCGCTATCGCTATCGGTATCGGTATCGGTATCGGTATCGGTATCGCTATCGCTATCGCTATCGCTATCGCTATCGGTATCGGTATCGCCAACGGTATCGCCATCGCCATCGCCATCGCCATCGCCATCGCTACCAAAGTCGCCACAACCACCCCTCCCAGCACCAAAACCCCAATCCACCCCCAATCTCCTCCTGGCACCATGAATCTTCGAGTTCGATCCCGAACCCGATAGCGATAGCGATCCCGATTCGGGCGGCCCCGAGGCCCGGGCAATGCGGTCCGGGCGCAGGTGCTTTACCATGCGCCGCTGCGTTCACAACGGCAGCCACAGCAAGGGGGGAAGGGACTGACCATGGCATTCAAACCGTTCGATCTCAGCGGCCGGGTAGTACTCATCACCGGCGGCAACGGAGGCATCGGCCTGGGCATGGCGGAAGGACTGGCCCAGGCCGGCGCCGATGTCTGCGTCTGGGGCACGAATCCCGACAAGAACACCGCCGCCCTGGAGCGCCTGCGTCCCCACGGCACCCGGGTCGCCGCCAGGGTCTGTGACGTCTCTGACGAAAATGCCGTCATCCGCAGCTTCAACGAGACCCTGGAGGAATTCGGCCGGGTGGACGGCTGCTTCGCGAACGCCGGCATCGGTGGACGCGGAACCGACTTCGAGAACATCACCACGGACGCGTGGCGGCGCATGCTGGCCGTGAACCTGGACGGCGCCTTCTTCACTTTTCGCGCCGCCGCAGGCCACATGAAGCAGCGCGCCGAGGCTGGCGACCCCTTCGGCCGTCTGGTGGGCACGGCGAGTCTGGCCGCCATCTCCGGGCAGGCACGCGGCGAGCACTACGCCGCGACCAAGGGGGCCCTGGTGGCCATGATCAAGGCCCTGGCTGTGGAGTACGCCCGCCACGGCATCACCGCCCACACCCTGCTGCCGGGCTGGATCGCCACGGAAATGACCGAGCCGGCCTTCGCCTACGACAAGTTCGTCGACAACGTGATGAAGCGCATTCCCATGCGCCGCTGGGGCGAGCCCGAGGACTTCGCCGGCCTCGCCGTCTACATCATGAGCACGGCCAGCAGCTACCACACCTCCGAGACCTTCCTGGTCGACGGCGGCTACTTCCATTTTTGAGTGGCGCTTACCGCTTCCGCTTTCAATTCCACTTCCACTTCCAAAGGTCCACCTGCGAGGACGACCATGCCAGCTTTCGATGCCATTCTCTGGGACTTCGGTGGCGTACTCACCAGCAGTCCCTTCGAAGCCTTCAACCGCTATGAGCGCGAGCGCGAGATCCCGCTGGATCTCATTCGTCGCATTAACGCCACCAACCCCGACGACAACGCCTGGGCGCGCTTCGAGAGCAACCGCATCAGCCTCGAAGATTTCGACGCAGCCTTTCTCGATGAGTCGACGGCAGCGGGACACCCCATCCCGGGACGCGACGTCCTTGCCCTGCTGTCAGGCGACGTCCGTCCGCGCATGGTGGCCGCACTGAAGCAGTTCAAGCAGCATCTGCGCAACGCCTGCCTCACCAATAACGTCAAGGCTGGCAAGGGTCCGGGCATGGCCACCGACCCGGCCCGGGCCGAGCGCGTCGCTGAAGTGATGAAGCTCTTCGATCTGGTGGTGGAATCCAGCGTGGAAGGCGTGCGCAAACCCCAGCCTGAGGCCTACCAGCTGGTGATCGAACGCCTGGGTGTGGAGCCGTCGCGGATGCTGTTTCTGGACGACCTCGGCATCAATCTCAAGCCGGCGGCGAAGATGGGCATGACCACCGTGAAGGTCTTGAGCGAGGAGCAGGCCCTGGCCGATCTCAGCCGCCTCACCGGCATCGAGTTGAAGTTCTAGCCCTCACCAGTCCGCGACCACGTCTTCGGCAGCGGGACGCGGACGCTCTGCAGGCACGCCGGCGGCGGAACCGATGTGTATCCAGCCGGCAATGCGTTCGTGATCGGAGAGGTTCAGGGCGCGAGCGACGGTGACATCGTAACTGAACCACTCGGTGAGCCACTGGGCGTGAAAACCCATGGCGTGGGAAGCCAGCAGCAGGTTCTGACAGACGGCACCGGCCGAGAGCTGCTGCTCCCAGACGGGAATCTTGTGGTCAGGATTGACCCTGGAGACCACGGCCAGCACCACCGGGGCACGTTCGAGCCTGCCGCGTTCGAGTTCCGCCCGCTGTGGAGCATCCTCAGGGTTCGCTTCCCGCCAGGCCGCCACCAGCAGGCCTCCGAAGTCGCGCCGGCGCTCGCCGGTGAAACGCAGAATGCGCCAGGGGCCGAGCTTACCGTGGTCGGGGACCCGGATGCCGCAGCGAACAATGGTATCGAGCTGCCCGGCGTCCGGCCCCGGCTCGATCATGTCGATGGCTTTCACGCTGCGCCGCGTCAGCAGCAATTCCAGCGTCGAATTCATGGTCTACCTCGTGTCAGTCGTCGTCTGCCAGTGCGGACCGCGTGCCGCACGCAGACGGGCGGCCGCGGTTTCAGGGGTGATGTCCCGCTGGGCTTCGGCCAGCATCTCGAAACCCACCATGAACTTGCGAATGCCGGCCGAGCGCAGCAACGGAGGATAACAGTGTCCATGAAGCTGCCAGCCGGCGACATCTGACTGCCTCGCTCCGGGCAGCCCATGCCAGCCGAAGGAGTAGGGAAAGGCACAGCGGAAGAGGTTGTCATAGGCTCGAAACAGGTCACCGAGCACCCCGGCCAGGGATGCTGCTTCAGCGTCGCCCATCCACGCCAACCCCGGCATCGGCCGCCTCGGCAGAATCAAGGTCTCGAAAGGCCAGCGCGCCCAGTACGGCACCACCACCAGCCAGTCACGATCATCGATCACCACCCGCGTGCCCGCCTCGGCCTCCGCCGCAACCACATCGAGCAGCAATCCCCGACCCCACTCATCCAGGTACTGCCTCTGCTGTTCACGCTCGCGCCTCACCAGGGTTGGCAGCGCATCCATGGTCCAGATCTGGCCATGGGGGTGAGGGCTTGAACAGCCCATGCTGGCGCCGCGATTCTCGAAGCACTGCACCCAACGCCACCTGGCACCGAGATCGATGGTCTCCCGCTGCCATGCAGCCACCACTGCAGACAGTCCGGACTCACCCAGGCGGGCCAGGGACTGGTCGTGTCGCGGGGAATAGCACAGGACGCGGCAACGCCCACGAACCGGCTCGCTTCTGAACATCCCAGCTGCGGCCGACACCTCCGGCGCGCCGTCGAGCAGCGCCGGGAAGTCGTTGTCAAAGACGAACACGCCCGCGTAGTCGGGATTGCGCGCGCCGTTGGCGCGACGGTTGCCGGGACAGAGATGGCAATCGGGATCATGAGTGGACAGCAACGGCTCCGGAACTTCGACCTGTCCCTGCCAGGGCCGACGGTCCCGGTGTGGCGACACCAGCACCCACTCGCCCTGCAGGAGATCGAAGCGCCTGTGCACCCCGGATTCGGTATCGTCGACCGTCACGAGCCGGGCTCCAGAGCCCGTGCGGCACCACCCGGATGGGCAACAAAATGCTCCAGCGACTGCGGACGCCGATGGAGGGCTTCCGCCGCGGCAGCCAGAACCGCCTGCCGCGAACCGCCCTGTACGAGGGCAATGGCCCAGCCCCCGAAACCGGCACCGGTGAGGCGGGCCCCGTCGCAACCGGGAGTGTTCACGGCCGCAGCCACCAGGGCATCCAGCGCCGGCACGCTGACCTCGAAGTCATCCCGCAGGGAGGCGTGCGAAGCCGTCATGGCAGCACCCAGTTTCGGCCAGTCCTGATTTGCCAGCGCCGCGCGGGCAGTCACAACCCGACGCTGCTCGGTGATGACATGGCGCAGGCGTCGAGCTTCCACGCCCTCCCCCAGCTTCGCTCCGACGAACTCGGGAGTCAGGTCCGGGATACGGTCTGCCGGCAAACCCAGCGCAGCCAATCCCCGTCCGAGTTCCTCACGGCGCTGATTGTAGGCCGCATCGGCCAGCCGGCGAGGCTGACCGCAGTGCATCACCAGTAGCTCCCGGTCCTGCCAATCCGTCGTGACTTCCGCGACGTCACCGGTTGCACAGTCGATGGCCACTGCCCCCGCATCGCTGCCATGAACGATCGCCAACTGATCCATCAGGCCGCAGGCCGTTCCCACGTGCTCGACTTCCACCGCTCGCGCCAGGCCGGCCAGTTCATGGCCGGTACGGGGACGCAGCCAGCCGTTGTCCATCATGGCCATGGCCAGGGCCAGGGTGAAGGAAGCCGAACTCGACAGGCCACCGCCGGCGAGATCGCCGCTGACGATGAGATCGAGCCCCTCGGCAGACTCGTTGGGATCCAGATCGTCCAGCAACAGCAAACCCGACACGAAATCCCGCCAGTTCCCCTGCGGCAAAGTGCTCTCGTTCTCCGCCGGGCGGTGACTGAAACAGGCTTGATCATCGACATCCATGGCATGGACATGCAGTTGCCGATCAGTCCTCGGCAGCGCCAGCACGGCCGTACCCCGATCCAGCGTCATGGGCAGCACGGTACCGCCGAGATAGTCGATGTGATCGCCGATGAGGTTGATGCGGCCCGGGGCCCAGTAGACCCCCAGGGGCGCAGCATCAGGACGATGTGCCAGTCGGAAAGCACGGATACGGTCCAGAGCAGTCATCAGCAGCGGTTCACCGGTGGATTGGGCGCTGCGGCGGAAAGCATATGGGAGTCTTCGATCGAAGCGGGTTCTGCCCCGCAAGAGGTGCAGCGCACACAAGACATGGATCATCCCCCGCAGCCGAATGTTCAGCCACCACCCAGGCGATGGAGAAAGTGAATTTCACTGTCAGGCGGAAGGGTTTCCAGCAGCGGATCGTTGATGATGTCGCCGTCGATGACCAGCGCGAAATCCTGCTCGATGGCCTGCCGGAAACCTGGATAGCGGCGGTCGAGCTCGGCCATCAGGCTGCGGTAGTCCTCCGCTCCTAGCTCGAGCTCGGCTGCACCGCCGGTGAGGCGGTGCAGCTGCTGCGGCAGAAACACCCGCGCCATGGTCAGCCTTTGGCGGCCTCGAGTGCCGCCAGGATCCGGGGCGGGGACAACGGCAGCTCGGTCATCTGCAGGCCCGTGGCCGCATTTACGGCGTTGGCCACCGCAGCCAGCGGCGCGACGATGGGGGTCTCGCCCACGCCACGCACGCCATAGGGATGACCGGGATTGGCGATCTCGATGATCTGGGTATCGATCATGGGCAGATCGGAAGCCACCGGAATCCGGTAATCCAGGAAACCTGCGTTTTCCATGACTCCTTCGGCGTCGAAGATGTACTCCTCGTTCAGCGCCCAGCCGATGCCCTGCACCGCCCCGCCCTGCATCTGGCCTTCCACATAGCTTGGGTGAATGGCCTTGCCAGCGTCCTGGATCGCGGTGTAGCTCAGGACGTCCACCTTGCCGGTATCCGGATCCACCTCCACGTCACAGAGGTTGACCGAGAACGAAGGTCCCGCCCCGCGGGCATTGAGCGAGGCGCGGCCGAGCAGCGGACCGCCGGTCTTGGCCGACTGTGCGGCGATGTCCGCCAGGGACAGGGGATCCGCCTCCACGTTCACTCCGGGTCTGGCCACGACCTTGCCGTCGACCCAATCCACCATGTCCGCGTCCACGTTCCACAGCGCCGCCGCGCGCTGCTTGAGCTGGCTGATGATGTCCCGGGCGGCCTCGATGACCGCCATGCCGGTGGCGAAGGTCACCCTCGAACCGCCGGTGACGTTGGTGAACCCGGCCGCTTCCGTATCCGCCACCAGCACCCGGACATCCTTGTAGGGAATGCCCAGTTCCTCGGCGGCCATCAGCGCCATGGAGGCCCGGGAACCGCCGATGTCCGGATTGCCCTCGATCACCGTGGCCGTGCCGTCCTCATTGATGTGAATCTCCGCTGAGGACTGCATGCCGACGTTGAACCAGAACCCCACGGCGACACCGCGGCCCTGGTTCGGCCCCAGCGGCCGCTTGTAGTTGGGATGTGCACGGGCCGCTTGCAGGCAGGCCTCCATGCCGATGGCGTGGAATTTCGGCCCGTAGGCCGCCTGGCTGCCGTCGCGAACGGCATTCTTAAGGCGCAGTTCGATGGGATCCATGTTCAGCTTACGCGCCAGCTCGTCCATGGCGGACTCGGTGGCGAACAGCGCCTGGGGAGCGCCGGGAGCCCGATACGCGGCCACCTTGGGCTTGTTCACCAGGACGTCGTAGCCCTCGGCCTTGAAGGCCGGCACGTCATAGGGCGCAAATACGCACATGACCCCGGGGACCATGGGCGAACCCTTGAAGGCGCCGGCCTCGTAGGCCATCCAGGCGGACATGGCCGTGAGCTTGCCATCCTTCCTGGCGCCGATCTTGAGTTTGATCTTGCTGGCAGACGCCGGACCCGAGGCGCGGAACACCTCTTCCCGGGTCATGACCAGCTTCACCGGACGGCCGGAGAGGCGCGACAGCACGATGGCCACCGGCTCCAGATAGACGGTGGTCTTGCCGCCGAAGCCACCACCGATCTCGGTGGGAATGACCTTGAGGCTGGAGACGCTGATGTCCAGTACCCGGGCGGTCATGGAGCGGACGTCGAAACTGCCCTGGGTGCAGCACCACACCGTGGACTGTTCGTCCTGTCCCCAGCGCGCCAGGCAGGCATGGGGTTCGATGTAGCCCTGATGCACCGTCGGCGTGTAATAGGTGCGCTCGATGATGACGTCGGCTTCCGCGAAGCCGGCCTCGATGTCTCCGCGGCTGGACTCCATGACCTGGGCGACGTTGGAGGGCCGCGCCGGCTTCTCCGGCAGCCCTTCGGTGTACAGATGCTCGTGCAGCAGCGGCGCATCGGGCGCCATGGCCGTGTCGATGTCCAGCACCACCGGCAGCGGCTCGTACTCCACCTTGATGGCGCGGACGGCTTCCTCTGCAGCCCGTACCGAGGTGGCCGCCACCGCCGCCACCGCATGGCCGTGGTAGAGGACCTTGTCCCGGGCCATCACGTTCACGGCCATGTCGTGGTAGTCACCCCCGCCCTCGCCGCCCTGGATGTCACCCGGCTCCACGTCCGGGAAGTCCTTGCCGGTGACGATGGCCTTGACGCCGGGGACCGCCAGCGCGGCCTTGACGTCGATGCTGCGGATGCGGGCGTGGCCGTGAGGGGAACGCAGGAAGCGACCGTGCAGCATGCCCGGCAGGCTGAAGTCGGCACCAAAGTTCGCTCGCCCGGTGACCTTGTCGAGGCCATCGGGCCGGATCGGCCGGCTGCCGATCTGCTTGAAATCCTCTGCTTTGATGGCTTCGCTCATGACGTCGCTCCTCGCATCTCGGCGGCGGCATCCATCACCGCCCTGATGATCTT
Source organism: Gammaproteobacteria bacterium (assembly GCA_020832085.1). GTDB lineage: Bacteria > Pseudomonadota > Gammaproteobacteria > Pseudomonadales > Azotimanducaceae > SLTB01. The sequence goes on from JAFIFJ010000011.1 coordinate 21,075, forward strand.
GTCGTAACCGGTACAGCGGCAGAGGTTGCCCGCCAGCCAGTAGCGGGTTTCTTCCTCGGTGGGATTGGGGTTGGCATCGATGAGCGCCTTAGCCGCCACCACCACGCCAGGCGTGCAGATGCCACACTGCAGTGCCGCATGCTCCAGCAGCTTTTGCTGCACCGGATGCAGGGCTTCCGGGGTGGCGATGCCTTCCACGGTGGTCACCCTGCGGCCTTCGAGCTCGGCGGCGAACACCAGACAGGAACAGACCAGCCGATCGTCGAGCAGCACTGAACAGGCGCCGCAGTCGCCAGTGCCGCAACCTTCTTTGGTGCCGGTGAGGCTGAGGCGGTCGCGCAGGACTTCAAGGGCCGTTTCGTCGGCCGCGCAGAGAAACTCGACGGGCTCACCGTTGACGGTACTGCATACGTGCTGCTTCATGCCTGGCCTCCCAGCGCGCGATCGCGTGCAATCACCGCTGCTCTTCGGGTCAACACCCCTACCACCGTCCGGCGGTAGGCCTCGGTTCCGCGTTTGTCGCTGATGGGGCGAGCCGCGGCCGTGCTGGCCGCGGCAGCCGCCGCACAGGCCGCATCGTCGAGCCGGGTGCCGATCAGGGCCTCGGCAGCCTCCGGCACCAGCAGCGCCGTCACGGCCACGGCACCGATGGCGACCCGCGCCTCGGTGCAGACACCGTCTTCATCCACCGCCAGCCTGACGCCGGCGCTGGCCACGGCGATGTCCATTTCGCTGCGGGGCGTGAAGCGCAGGTAGGCATCAGCGCTGCGGGGCTGGGCGGCCGGCAGCCGCAGGGCCACCAGAAACTCCCCCGGCTCCAGGGCATTGCGGCCCACACCGACCACAAAGTCCTCCACCGGCAGTTCACGCCAGCCGCCCGGACCTGCAATCTGGCAAATGGCGCCATTGGCGATCAGCGCCGGGATGGTGTCCCCCGCGGGGGAAGCGTTGCAGAGGTTGCCGCCCACCGACGCCCGCCCCTGAATCTGGGTAGAGCCAATGAGATCAGCAGCTTCCACCAGGCCAGGATAGATGGCCGTCACGTCGTCACGGGCAGAGAGTTCCGCCCCGGTCACGGCAGCACCGAGAATCAGGCCGTCGGCACCGAGCTTGATGCTGCGCGTCTCGGGGATGCGTTTGATGTCGACGATCATGCGCGGCGCCCGGTCGACGGAGCGGAGCTGGACGATCATGTCCGTTCCGCCCGCCAGAATCTGGGTGCGAACTGAAGCTTCACGCTGCTCCGCCAGCAGCGCCACCGCCGCATCGAGCGAATCCGGTGCCTGATAAGCAAACGATTCCATGGTGTCTCCCCGAGGTCATTCGAGCGCGCATGTATAGCACGCGCGCGAGCCCGGCTGCACCCGGCAGGTCATGTGCGCAGCGTGCACAGGGGCTGAATCCAGTCCGGGTCGATGGTAGTGTCCGATCCCAACCGCAAGACCAGCCCCCGACCCTGGAGCGCAGTTCAGGTGAATCCCCGACACGCCGACGCCGACGCCCTGTTCGCCGACCATCTCGACATTCAGCTCAGCCGCTACTTTGAGGCCATGGAAAGCTGCCATCACGACGCGCTGGTCATTGCCGCAGGTGCAGCGGCCATGCACTTCCTCGACGACATGCCGGTGAGCTTCAAGCCCAATCCTCACTTTCGCCTGCTGACGCCCCTCGATCCCGCGGAAGGCTCCAGCATCGTCCTGCGGCCGGGACGGCAGCCCGTGCTGCTGCACTTGCGGCCCCGGGACTTCTGGCACCTGCCACCGGAACCGGCTGCGGGATCCTGGACCGCCGGCTTCGAGATTCGGGAGTTCAGCAGCCCTGAAGCCCTGCAGCAGGCCCGGGACGATCTCATCCGCGGGGCCAACGCGGCCGCGTTCATCGATCCGGCGGCCCCCGTACCCGTGAGCCTGCTCGCTCATCTCGACTATGGCCGGGCCAGGAAGACCCCCTATGAGATCGCCTGCCTGGCCCAGGCCAACCGGCGGGCAGCCAAAGGCCACCGCGCTGCCCGGGATGCCTTCCGGGCCGGCGCGCCTGAGTTCGCCATTCACATGGCCTACCTCGCAGCCAGCAGCCAGGAAGACGCTGACCTGCCCTACGGCAACATCATCGCCCTCAACGAGCATGCCGCCGTCCTGCACTACCAGCATCGCCAGCGGGAACTGCCGCCCGGCGGTGGGCGCTCGTTCCTGATCGATGCCGGCGCCACGGAGCGCGGTTATGCCGCCGACGTGACGCGGACCTACAGTGCGGAGCCGGGTCCCTTTGCCGATCTGATTTCGGCCCTCGATACAGCCCAGCGCGACCTGGTAGCAGGCATGGTTGCCGGCATGGACTTCGTCGAACTGCACCGGGCCGCTCATCTGGCCGTGGGCCGAATTCTGATCGATGCGGGAATCGCCAAGGGGGATGCGGATTCCCTGCTCGAGAGCGGCGTGACCGGCACCTTCCTGCCGCACGGACTCGGCCACCTCATCGGCGTCCAGACCCACGACGTCGGCGGTCGGCTGGCGGACGCCGAAGGCAGCCTGCGTCCACCACCGGAGTCCTTCCCGGCTCTGCGCCTGACGCGCACCCTCACCGAAGATGTGGTGGTCACCATCGAGCCCGGCCTCTACTTCATTCCCATGCTGCTGGAGGAACTGCGACGCAGTGGCGAGGCGGGACGGATCGACTGGAGCACCGTGAACGCCCTGATCCCCTTCGGCGGCATCCGCATCGAGGACAACGTTCAGGTCACGGCCAGCGGCAGCGTCAATCTCACCCGTCCGGCTCTGGCTGCGGAGGGACTGGCGTGAGCGTCACCGGCGGTCAGCCTCTCCCACTCAGCCTCGATCGACTGTTCGACACCCCAGGACTCTCCGGTCCGGTCCCCGCCATGGCCCGCTATGCCCCCGACGGGCGCAGCATCGCCTGGCTGCGACCGGCGGATGACGACTTCGAGCGCCTCGATCTGTGGCTCTGCGATCTGACCAATGGCAGCAGTCGCTGTCTGATGGATGCCCGCGCCCTCGGAGAGGAGCGCAGCCTCTCCGACGAGGAGAAGGCGCGACGAGAGCGGCTGCGGGTGTTTACGGGCGGCATCGTCGAGTTCGAGTGGGCCGGTGACGGCAAGGCCATCCTCTTTACCCTGGCCGGATGCCTCTACCTCCAGAGGCTCACTCCCGGCAGCGTTCCTGAACCGCTCACCGAGGAAGAGGAGTTCATCACCGACGTCCGGGTCGGGCCGAAGGGCCTCATCGGTTTCGTCCAGGACCGCAATCTCTGGCTGCGGGAAACCGACGGGGAGCTGCGCCAACTCACCACGGAAGGCGGCGGCAGCGTCAGCTGTGGTCTCGCGGACTTCATCGCCCAGGAGGAAATGCATCGTTTCGACGGCTACTTCTTTGCTCCGGACGGCCGCCGGGTGGCATTCCTGAAGGTGGACGAGGCGCCCATTCCCCTTTCCCATCGCTACGAGATCGATGCCGGCGGCCTCTCCGTCCATGCCCAGCACTATCCCTACGCGGGCGGACCCAACGCCCGGGTGGAGCTCGGCATCATCGATCTCGACGACGGCAGCATTTCCTGGCTGCAGTGGTCCGGAGCAGACTCGGAGTATCTGGCGCGCCTCGCCTGGCGGCCCGACGGCAGCGGCCTGGTGATCCAGCGCCAGTCCCGCCTGCAGCAGCGCCTGGAACTGGTGGACATCGATCTCGCCGGCAACGCGCGCATCCTGCACACGGAGACCAGCGACACCTGGATCAACCTCAACGATGACTTCAGGCTGCTCCGGGATGGGCGCCATGCCCTCTGGTCTTCCGAGCAGCAGGGGCTGCGCCGCCTGCACCGACTCAATCTCGACAGCGGCGAGCTGACGCCGCTCACTCCTGCCGACGGCATGGTGCTGCGCCTGATCGACGTCGACGAAGCCAACGGCCAGGTCTTCGTGGAAGGCTGGTTCGAGCTGCCCACCCAGCGCCATCTCTATCGCGTCGATCTGGCCGGCGAGGCGCCTCCCGAGCGCCTGACCCAGGCCCACGGCAGCCACCAGACCCAGATCGCCCCCGACTTTGCCACCTTCGTCGATCGACGGGAGCATCTGACTCAGCCCCCCTGTCTCGAAGTCCGGGACCTCGGCGGCAGCCTCGTGGCCGAACTGCTGGCCAATCGCACCGACACGCCCGCCCACCCGTATCACCCCTTCCTTTCCGGCCACCGACAGGCGCAACTCGGTGAGCTGACTGCGGCAGACGGCCAGCGCCTGTTCTACCGCCTCACTCCACCTGCAGAGAGCCATGACGGGCCACGTCCCGTCATCGTCAGCGTTTACGGCGGTCCCGGCGTGCAGCGGGTGCAGGATGCCTGGCCGCCCCTGATTCATCAGTACTTCGCCCGCCGCGGCTGGGGAGTGTTCGAACTCGACAACCGCGGCAGCGGCAATCGGGGACGGGATTTCGAACGACCGATCCACGGCCACCTCGGTGCCGCCGAGGTGGCCGACCAGATGCTCGGACTCGATTTCCTGGCAACTCTGGGGTGGGTGGACATGAACCGCATCGCCGTGTTCGGTCACAGCTACGGCGGCTACATGGCGCTGATGTGCCTGGCGCAGCATCCCGATCGCTTCCGCGCCGCTGTTTCCGTCGCGCCAGTCACCGACTGGCTGCTCTACGACACCCACTACACCGAGCGCTATCTCGGCCACCCTGACGCCAGCGGCGAGGGCTATGCCGCCTCGGCCGTGGAAGCCTGGCTGCCGGGATTCGCGCGGGCACGCCCGGGATCCCTGTTGCTGATGCACGGCATGGCGGACGACAATGTGCTCTTCACCCATACGAGCCGCCTGATGCATGCGCTGCAGGAAAATGGCGTGCTGTTCGACCTGATGGCCTACCCCGGCGCCAAGCACGGGCTGGCAGGCCGCCGTACCGGTTTGCACCGTTTCCGCGTCATCGAGGCCTTTCTCGCTCGTCATCTCGAAGGGGATGAGGATGGCTGACACATGGCGGGTGCGACCCGCGACACCTGATGATCTCGACGAGGTCGTCGGCTTCAACTGTGACATGGCCCTGGAAACCGAGGGCCGTCAGCTCGACCCGGAGCGGGTGCGTCTCGGCATCACCCGCCTCATCACCACGCCGGCCCTCGGTCGCGCGCTGGTGGTCACCGATGGGGACGGCCATCTCGCCGGATCCATGGCCGTGACCACCGAATGGAGCGACTGGCGCAACGGCCAGTTCTGGTGGATCCAGAGCGTCTACGTGGTGCCGGCCTGCCGCCGCCGCGGGGTTTTTTCAGCGCTCTACAGCTACATCGAGGCCGAAGCCCGGGCAGCTGAGGATGTCTGCGGTCTGCGCCTGTACGTGGAACGGGAGAACGTCAGTGCCCAGGCCACCTACCTCGATCTCGGCATGAGCGAGACCCATTACCGGATGTTCGAAGTGGATTTCAGGGCGGAGTAGCGCGCGGGCATCAACAGGGGATTGCCGCTTGGCGGCAACCCCCTGCGATGTGAAGCGGACTAAGATCAGAAACCGTAACGCAAGCGAACGTAGAACAACCGTCCCCGCGGATCGTGCAGCGTGGGCGCATAGCCGTTGAAGCCGCCATTGGCCTGCGGCGGATCCTTGTCGAACAGGTTGACGACACCCAGGGTGGTCGCGAGATCCACCCGCTCGAAGTTGTAGGTGTAGGAACCATCCACCGTGGTATGGCTCTTCACCTTGAAGTCGTTGAAGTTGGTCTCGTTGACGCCACTGACATAGTTCACCGACAGCGTGGCGAAGTGGTTGCCCATGCTCCAGGAGTTAAACAGGGTGCCCTTGTACTCGGGCAGGGGCCGGGCCACGAGCACCGCTTCGCTTTTGCCTACCAGATCCACCCGCTCGCCTGGGTCAAGCCGCGTATCGAAGGGGGTCACGATGCGATCGGCCTCGAACTCCAGGAACCAGCTCAGATCCAACGTGGAGCTGAACAGGCCGTAGTCCGTGGCCAGCGAGTAGCGGATGAGGAAGTCCAGGCCCGAGGCCTTCATCTTGTCGCCGTTGGTGAAGCTGGTCTGGGCGGACAGCGGATTGCCCTGGGTATCGAGCCAGATGTCCGGCGTCGACGGGTCCCCGTCCAGGTTGCGGAAATTGCAGGCTTCCACAGCCAGGAAGTCGGGATTGAAGGCATTCCCGATCCGGGCGTCGGGCCGACCTGCCATCTGCCACTGGATCTGACAGTCGTTGATCAGACCCCGCGCATCATCGCCGATGATCACGTCCTTGAAGCGATAGTTCCAGTAGTCCATGGAGAAGGTCAGGCTTTCCGTTACATCCCAGATCACCCCGATGTTGAAGTTGGTGGACTTCTCGGGATCGAGTTCCGGGTTGCCGAAGCTCGGCAGACGCGCAAAGACACCACTACCGAAGGGACTGGCTGCGGCCGCACCGGCACCGAAGTTGGCATCGATCACCGCTGCGGACGGCGGCTGCATGAAGGCCAAACCGGTGGAGCGCCCGAAGCGCTGGAACAGCGACGGCCCGCGGAAGGAGGTTCCGATGGAGCCACGGAACACCAGATCGTCCAGGGCGTTCCAGCGGAAGGCGAACTTCGGGTCGAGGGTGTCGCCGGTCTGGCCGCCGTAATCCTCGTAGCGCACCGCGAGTTGCAGCTCGAGGTCCGGCGTCACCGGCAGGGCAAGTTCCCCGAACACGGCCCAGACGTCGTCAGAAGCACTGAACGGAATGCTCGGACCGGTGAAGGCGAAGGGGAAGCTCGGATCGGTGGCGAGATCGTTGCCGCCGACGCTCATGGACTCATTCCGGTACTGCAGGCCGAAGGCTGCGCCGACGCCGCCGCCACCCATCTGCATGCCCATGAAGTTGTTCGTGGAGGTCACGAAATCCACCACGTGCAAACGGGTCCGGGTGTTGACGATGCCAAGCCCTTCCAGGCCGCGAACGGCCGCCGGATCGTTACCGAGGGTATGCGGATTGCCATTGCCGTCTTCCCAGACCACGTCGGGCGTGAGCAGGGAGGAGCCGAAGGGATTGAACCAGGTGCAGGGACCCACGCCAGGGGCCTGGTTCGGATCGAAGCGATCGCAGTCGGGACCGAAGAAACCGTTCAGCGCATCCTGCACCCGCTGGGTGACGGCATCGCGGAAGCGGTTCTCGTTCTCTTCGTCGCTGTAGCTGTAGGAGAAATCGAAGCTCCAGTCGTCGGTCAGATCACCCCGCAGTCCGGCCAGAAAGATCTTCGACTCACGCTTGATCCGGCTCTGGTTGCGATGCTGGAAGACGTTACCGTCGGCATCCTCGATACCCGCAATCTCCTGCAGGGCGGCAAAGGAAGGCCGGATCACGCCGTTGAACGTGACCTGATCGACACCGGCAATTGAAGCTGCGGGATTGCCGAGATCGAAGAAGGGGGCCAGGTTCGGATCGAGTGCCCCGAAGGGGAAGACCGTGAACGGGACCGGAATCAGACGGCTGCCGATATCGTCCCCGTTGCCAATGGCCAGCGCGATTCCGTTCTCCACCTCGTAGCGGAAGCCGGGATTGTCGGAGCTGAAGGTCGGTTGGGCGGTCAGCGGGAACGACGGCGACTGGTTGATGGTCACCGTGTTCTCCGCGAAGCCGAAATGACCGTAGGCCTCCATGCGCTCGTTGAGGTCATGGGTCCAGGTGCCAAGGCCTTGCCAGCGGGTTTCCGCCGAGTACATATCGCGAACGAGGAGGTCCGCCTTGGTGCTGCACAGACCACTGTTGACGGTGCGGTAGTTGCCGAGGGCCGTACAGGAGGAGTCCTGAATGATGCTCGGCCCCCAGGGGCCGGTGGCGAACATGTCCTGGGGCAGGTTGAAAGGGCTCGGCGAACCGAAACTGTCATCGAGGGCGTACTCGGGTCCGAACTGACGGTCCAGCGTCTGCAGCTTGGAGCGATCGAAGTAGTTCAGGCCCAGGACCATGTGAGTGCGCTCGTTGCCGAAGCCCCAGATCGCACTGAGATCGAGATCGCTGTGGTTGTTGCCGGAAATCGCTTCCATCGGCTCACGGAAGCGCTCCGGCAGGTCGAACTGATCCTGCAGCTTGTCGAAACTCATCTCGCCGCTGCGCAGGCCGTCCTGATAGGTGGCCTGCACTTCGAAACCCTCGAAGTCATTGCGCAAGCGGAAGTTCGCCACCCCGGCCACGGCGTCGGAGCCGAAGGTGGCTGAGGCGCCGTCCTTCAGGATCTCGATGTTCTCGACCATGATGAACGGGATACGGTTGATGTCGACGAACTGTTCACCCCGATTCGAAATGGAGGTGCCGACGTTCAGGCGCTTGCCGTCGATCAGGACCAGCGTGGACGACAGCCCGAGGTTGCGGATGTTGATGTTGGCCGCCCCGGCGCCGCCGACGCTGACCTCTTGGGACGTCGTGTTCTCGGAACCGACCACCGACGGCAGGTGGCGGACGAAGTCAGCCAGCTGGGGCATGCCCGCAGCCTCGATCTCCTCCCTCCCGAGCACCCGGATGGGTGACGGTGCATCCTCCGGCGCCCGGCGAATGTAGGAACCGGTGACGAAGATCTCCTCGATGACCCGGGTTTCAGCCTGGGCCTGAGCCCAGCTGCTCACGGGTGCCAGGGCACCCGTTGCGAGCAGTACCCCCGACATCAGTCCCGCACCCCTGACTGCATGTGGCGGACCGCCACGACGATTGGCTTTGCTGCCCATACCGCAACTCCCCTCTACTGCTTTCAGCAATGGACAGGCTTGGATCAGGCTTACTGATGCGCCACTCCCCGCCTGCACTCCCTCCAACGCGAAGCCGGTCAGCTACGAGCTGCCGACCGTCTCCATCCTCATCCCGGCCATCAGATCGCAACCGAGAAGTGATTCGTTCTCATTAAACGCGTTATAGCCTGAATATCGTGTTACGAAAGCCTTGTCAAATCGTAACAATTCGAATGTCGAGCCCGCCCGCGGAAAACCCCACCCTTCAGCAATCTCGGTATGCGCCAATCGGCTTTTTCCTCGTATCTAACACGTGCTGTCAGGCGCTTCTCAGCAGCAGCTCGAAAAGCCTGGAGCCTCGCTTCGCTGAGACAGCTGCGGGAATTGTTTCAACGAAAACGGAGCAGCGGCAGCAGTCCTGCTCCCCGGCGCTGCGACCCTTGATCTCGCGTCACTGGAGCTGCGTGTCCGGGATGAGGCAGTGCCGCTGGAACGCAAGCCCCTGGAAGTCCTCAAGCTGCTGCTGAGCCATGCCGGCGAAGTGGTGACGAAGGAGGAAATGCTGGCCGGGGTCTGGGCCGGCCGGGTGGTCACGGATGCCACCCTCACCAAGGCCGTAGCCAAGCTCAGGGCGGCCCTGGGCGATCATGACCAGGCCATCATCCGTACCGTGCACGGCTACGGCTATCGCCTGATTGCGCCGGTAAGGACAACCGCGTGGAATCACCCCGGTGCTGTGGCACGCCACTCCAGAGGGGCAACCCACGCAGTCGCTTGCATCCATCCTGTCAAACGAACCCGCTTTTAACCCCAGTAGTTCGGTCGGCGCATGGTTCTACACACCGGTTGCTGTCCCCCCCCCCCCGGCTCCATTGCCCCTGCTTGGCGTGGTTCTCCTCGCAACCTTGATCTTGAGGCAATGTCGCCGCGGAAGAGTACTACCTCCAGACGGTTAGCAGCCTCGCAGCTTCCTCATTCCGAATAATCCGAACAGTGCCGTCGCGAAAAGTACCAGCGTCCCAGGCTCTGGCACGATCGCGGCGACGATGGTCCTTTCGAAGCTGTTGCTTGCAGCGACTGGCCCCGATCCAAGTAGAATTCTGGTGAAAGCGTCATTGATCTGATATGTGCCAAGCTCAACCGAAAAAAGTAGAGGGGAGAACATGCCCAGAACGAAGCTGAAGCTCTGTCCCGGCGCCAGGTTCAAGCCAGGCAGATTCAAGGCGGCGAACTCGGAAAAGGAAAAATCGTACTGTAACCCAAACGACCCGGAGCCAACGCCAATAGTGATCAGGTCGTCGTCAACCAGATTTCGCGTTGAGGTCGCTTCATTGAAAATGGTAACCCTCGCAACAAGGTGATCTGTCGGTCCTGCAGTTCCGATTGGTTCATCGAAACTCCAACTCACGATGAGCCCTGAGACCGCTGGCGGCGCAATGGACAGAAGGCTCCAAGCAACGACGCCTAGCCCGCATATCTCACCGATTCACGGCTGCGGACGCGGATCTACCGGTAAATCCATCGTTGCGCTCGGCCCGGGTGCTCGACGTACTGTCGAGTACGCCTGCGCGCCCGGCCTGTCGCGCGCCTTGTCTTTCCCGGCAT
>JAFIFJ010000012.1 GCA_020832085.1 Gammaproteobacteria bacterium
AATCCATCTCAGAAAGTCTGGCGGACGCCGAACTCCACCAGCCAGCGGTTGTAGTCGAAGATCGGCAGGTTGCTGTCCACATCCGTGTAGCCCACCTCGGCGTGCAGCTGCAGGCCTTCCCAGATCCGCAGCGTCGTCCCCGCCGTGGCCGTCAGCGTCGTATCCTTGCGGGTGCGCGCAAACACCGGATGGGTGTCCTCGTACTTCGCCCGCTGCACCCCGGCGCGCAGGTAGGGACCCCACTCACCGGCATCGAACTGGGCGCCGTAGAACGCCCCGAAGAAGTCCCGGCCGTTGTGCTTGCCACGGGCACTGGCATCCGACGGCTCATGGGCCCCGTACAGCGACAGGCTCTGGGTCACCGCACCCCGGCTGCGCACCACCGCCGCCGAGCCCAAGAACTGATTGGTGTCCCGCAGGCTGTCCCCCTTGTAGCGCAGCGCCGTCGCCGCTGCCGTCAGCGATCCGATCCAGCCCGGCGCCAACGCCCGGTCGTAGCTCGCCACCAGACCGTAACCGTTCTGGAACCGGCTGTTCGACAGCATCACCTGCTGCAGCCGCGTCCCCACCCGCACCCGGCCATGGTCCAGGTTGCGGGTGTAGCCCGCATCGAAGCGGCCGATCCCCAGATCGAAGTCCGAATCGTCGATGTTCTCCTTGTGCTCATAGGACAGCCGCACGTCGGCACTGGAGAACTTGGTCAAAGGCTCCCGCCACTGGCCCCCGATCTCCGCCCGGACGAACTTGTCGCTCTGCTCCTGGCCCGTGCGCACCAGTTCGAAATCACCGATCGGCGTGCTGATCACCGAATCCGACGTCGCCGAATTGATGTTGGTGTCGTGGCCGACCCGCAGGTCCAGCCAGCCGCGAAGCTGCCGCCGCTGGCTGCTCTGGGCCATGGCAATGCGCTCCTTGAAGCGATTGACGTTGGCCCGCACCGAGGCCGGCGGGTTGGTCGCCAGCACCCGGTCGAACTCCCGGTCCGCCGCCGCGAAGTTGCCGGCCAGAAAGTGGGCCCGGGCCAGTTCCAGGCGCACCCTGAGCTGATCCGGGCGGGCGAAGACCACCCGTTCCAGGGCGAAGATGGCCTCGGGATAGCGGCCGGTCTCAAGGGCTGCGAGTCCATAGTGGAAGTCGAACTCAGCGCGGCCTTCGTAGCGCTCCTCCGCCGCCTGACCGAGCTCGAAGGCACGCTGGTACTGGCCCTGGCTCACCAGATCCCGCAGGGTGGCCAGCGTGTCCACCTGCTGCGCCCAGGCTGGCGCCATCAGTCCGGCGCAGGCCAGCAGCAGCACCCCGAAGCCACACTTACCACCCTTTCCTACCGTCATTGCGCCCCCTCCAGCACGTCGCGCCGTGCGCGACAGTATCACCCCAGCCTCGGCCATCATTGCGGTGCCCCGTCGATCACCCAGATGCCATGGACACTCTCGAACGATCCGGAACCACCTTCGATGAATCCGGAGAAGTTGAACCCGCCCACATGCCGCTGCCCATCCGGGCCTGTCAGCAAACCTGCCATGGTGGCATCCGGGTTACCTTCCATTCCCACTGACTCGCCGTTCATCAGCAGATCCAGACTGATCACTTGAAACTCCGTCACCGAGCCATTGAGGAAACCGTCGAATTCCGCATTCCACTCCATGTTCCCGTAGCCCACATCCATCGCACCGCCGCTGATGGCGCCGCTGCCGAAGTCGAGCATGAAGGCCACTGAAAGCGCTTCGATCGGGTCCATATCCTGCAGTTCGGACGCCCCACCGGCGCCGAAGAATGCGACCCCCGCGACATCGCTGCTGTAGCTCCATGCACCCTGCGTCGGCAGCTGACTGGTGGGCGTCGGATTGATGCTGGCAAAGAACACATTCTGGACGCCCTCCGGGACTTCGCCGTCCAGATCCTGGACCTGGCCCGGGTCACCGTCATCGCCAGCCCAGGCTCCCCAGGAGACTTCGAAGCCCTGGAAGCTCGGTCCACCCGGCGGTCGCACGTCGGGATTGAAGTCCATCTCCATGGCGAGGTTCTCGCGCAGGACGAACTGGAAGGGCTGGCCGAAGAAGTCACGACTGTCAGTGCCCACGATGGCGTGTTCACCCGTCGCTTCCCTCCTCAAGGCATTGGCTCCGAGCACGAAAGGCGCTTCGCTGTTGGGATCGCTGGCCCGACCGAGCAGGAAGCCATTCCCCGGAGCGCGACGCCCGAAATCGACCCCGTGTCGGAACACGGCAAGACCGAAGCCCGGCCGCGGCTCGCCCCCAGGGCCGAAGCGCACCCAGCTTTCCACGTCAGCGCGGGAGAGCCGGTCCTCGAACATGTCCACGTTGGAGATCTCGAAGATTCCGGCTGCAGCGCCCTCGCCGTCGCCGCGAAGGTCGTAGCTGCCGGCGAAGAAGATCTGCTCGATGCCCTCTGCAAAGAAACCGTCGAGGTTGCTGTTGTCGAGATCCAGCGGCGTGCGCTGCCGGTAGCTGCCGCCCAGAATGTTCAGCTCCGCGAAGGGCGAACCTCCATCGACGGCGACGAAGCCATCGAAGAAGACCTCAAACCCGAGTTCCGAGCGCAGGATACCGTCGTCGACGATCCGCTCCTCCACGACGAACAGGTGACCCGCAAAGATGTCGCCGGTGTCGAGGTCGACGTTGAACGATGCGCTGAACCCCCGATTCAGCTGTTCGCCAACGGCGTTGAGACCGCGCTGGGTCGCCGAGGATCCAAAGGCTGCGGGATCGCCCCAGAAGGTCGTGAATCCCGCTTCCAGCGAGGCAAGATCCAGCGGCATGGCCACGTGGTGAAGCAGGACGGTGGACAGGCGGTCGAGGATGTCGCCCGTCTCCGCATCGACCCGCAGCGCCGGAGCACCATCCGCGAACCAGAAAACCGTCTCCGCATCCGGCTCGACTTCGCCCCCCCGGCCACTGACCGGGAAGGCAAAGGCAGTGGAACGCCGCAGCAGCACCGGGAAGTTGCCGTCAGCCAGGCCGTCGTCGCCTACCCCGAGGACGCTGTCGGGACCGAATTCGGTGACGCCGCCACGGAAGCTCGACTGGTCCAAGCCACAACAGGCGACGCCGACGAAGGCCAGACCACTCTCGGCAAAGAGATCCGCCTCGAGGTCCGTCAGCGACAGGTCCTGACGACCCAGAACGATGTTGCCCACCGCCAGAATGCGCTCCGCATCGGTGCCAAAGCCGGTGGTCTGGAGGTGGAACGCGGCTGCAAACAGTTCGGCATCCTCCCCGGTGAAGAAGCCGTCGATGAAACTGCGCTCCAGATCCAGCGGATCAGTACCTTCGCCTGGAACACCGCCGTCGGTCACGTTGAAGTCCACGAAGGCATGCTCACCGTCCAGCGTCACCTGACCGTCGAAAAAGGCCTGCATGCTGGGACCGAAGAACGGAGAACCGTTCTCTCCCTGCCCCCCCCCTTCATCGAAATCGCCGAAGATGTCCAAGGGTGCCCAGAACACCCCGTCCGTCACGCTGCCGTCGGCAAAGTTGACGTTAAACGACATGTCCGCGAAGGGGATCGGGATGGGCCCATCAAACCCGATGGCAAAGCCCTGGACCAGTCCGAGTACCTCGTAGCGGGCGAAGCCCATGAGATCGGCCACCAGCGTGGGACGACCGGTGAGCACCATGAGATTCTGCTCGAAGTCGCGCACCGGATCCCCTTCGACGGCATCGAATCCGCGAGCCGGGCTGTCGAAGCCATGCCATTCGAAGGCCGCGATTCCCGACTCTTCATCTTCGTCGAAGAAGACCACCTCGGCGCCCTCCCGGCGAACCACCACGTCAGGGACTCTGCCCTGGAACAAGGGATCCGCGACAGAGACGGGTGACCCGTCGTCATTGACGCTGAAGACCAGCAGCGTGTCTTCACCACCACTGAGGGCGGCGTCGATGGCACGTCCGGCCAGCGTACCCGTTGGCATGCCGCCATCTTCGAAGCAGCAGTTAGCCGCCACGAAGAAGAAACCTTCCTGCAGTGCGAAGAATTCCTCCGGCGACAGGGATCCGCCCGTAATGTCATCGACTTCCCGCAGCAGGGCCAGTCCCGAGACGTCCGCGTCGCTGCGACCATCGACCCGGAAATCGAAGGCCAGCTGCAGAAACTCCACATTCGATCCGGTGAAAAAACCTGCCAGGTCCGCCTGCACCGAGGCCGTGTCATCCTCGATCAGATCTCTGAACTGCAGGAACAGGAACTCCAAGTCCACGAGGACGCCGGCTTCGACTGACGCCCTGAAGTCAGTGACGATCTCGGCGTCGACCCCATCGTCGCCGAAGTAAACGTCGAGGAAGCCGAAGAGGATGGCGTCGTCGAAATTGAGCGCTGCTCCGCCTGCGACTTCCAGGACAGGGAGGCCGCTGCTGCTGGCCATGGACGCCACCGCTTCGTAGGACAGAAACCCTTCCCTGACGGCAAAGTCCACCGGCGTGCCCAGAACGAATGCAAGGTCGCGGTCCAGCTGCAGCTGCTCGTCGACGTTCGTGGGGTTCACGAACTGCTGAACCGGAGCCGTAAAGACCCCCCAGGTCAGACCGGAACCCTCGACGTCCTCGCTCAGTTCGAAATCCCCGCTGGCAGCCGTGAACAGGGCATCGGCGTTCGCCAGCACATCACCTCGGCTCCCCGCCGGCACACCGGCGAAACGACTGTCCACGGCGAGGACGGGCTCACCTCCCAAGAGGGTGCCGATGCCGCCGGCCAGCACGCCGCCACCGGCGCCGAAGACATCGAGCCCCGATGGCTCGGCGCCCAGGACCAGGGCGACCGCAGCATCCTCCAACAGGGCCATCTGCTGCTCTGCGTTCAGCACATCCATGGTCAGCGCACGGGCCAGCAGCACCAACCCCGCCACATCGGCGTCTTGCCGGCTCGGCACCCGGAAGTCGAATGCCAGCTGCAGGAACTGCGCAGCGTCACCCGTGAAGAAGCCCGCAAGCTCTCCCTCCGCCGGCACGATGGATTCGTCGGCAAAATTGAAGAGATCCAGCGTCCCGAATTCGATGCCTTCGAGCACGCCGCCGCTGACATCGGCACCGAACTCGGCCAGCAGACTGACGCCTGTCGCCGAGTCGTCTCCGAGCAGAATGTCGACCAACCCCACGTATCGCGCCTGTCCGACATCGAGCAGCCCGCTGGCGAAGATGTCGCTGACCGGCAACCCCGAACTCACGGCATCGAACTCGGTGATGGTGAATACGTGCTGGCCCTGCAGCGTCGCGATATCTGTGGGGGTTCCGAGCATGAACAGCACGTCCCGCTCGAGTTCCAGCACCCGCGCACGATCCAAAGGGTCCGGGAACAGCATCACCGGCGCCAGATAGCGGCCCCAGATCAGGCCGGGCACCCCTCCCACGTTCTGGGTGGACTCGGACTCGGCGCTGTCCGGCAGCAGCAGCAGATCCGCTTCGTTGAGCACATCGCTGCGAGCCGCCATGGCCAGACCGCTGCCAAATCCGGCGCGCGCCGTGCTCAAGGCCAGAAGCGGCGAGTTGAACGTGGCAATCCCGCCCTGCAGGCTGGGGCTGCCCACCTGCAGTTCTCCATCAGGGCCCACCGTCACCGACGGCACGCCCAGGGCGAGCCCGATGCGATTATCCGCAAGCAGCATCTCGATCTGAGCAGGGTCCAGCACTGGCTGGCCCGAGGCCACAGGGGGTTCACCACTGCCAATCAGGGCAGGCGACACGATGCCGGTGCCTTCCGGGTCGTTGGCGAAATCCAGGAACTGATCCTCGGAGCCGGTGACGATGCCGGCCGTGGACTCGGACGACCCGGCGCCGGTGTTGACGGACGATTGGCTTGCATCGCCGGCGTCGAGGGCTTCGTCCTCATCACCTTCGTCGAGTTCAGGCGACACCGTAAATTCATCCGGCACTTCGAGCAGGTAATCAATGGTGCCGTCGGGATTCACCCGCAGGTAATTGAAGCTTTCGCCAACGCCGACGCGGCCGAGCACACCCGTGCTGGTTTCCACCTCCACCCCGCCCTGGGTGGAGCCGACCAGCAGGGCACCGCCGGGCTGCTGATGGGCATCGAACACCGTGCCCCGGATCCCGATCACCGCCACGGGAGATTGCACCCGATAACCTTGCCGATTGGCCCGGGCAACGCGCCCGGTCTGGGCGCGGAAACCACCCCGACTGAGGCTCATCTCCTGCCGGCTGGAGGCGGGACTGGCCTCATCGTCCTGGTAGCTGTCCAGGCTCAGGGTGGTGTCGGGCCGCAGCGACACCATGCCGCGGTCGCTGAAGCGAATCTGAGCGCGGCCGCGCGGGCCTGAGTGCAGGGTATCGCCCTCGAACACCGGATCTCCCCGTTCCAGGCGCCGCCTTTCGCCATCGGCCGCCTCGGCCTCGACGGATCCGAGCACCACGGTGACGCGACCGGCTGGCTCCTGTTGAGCAGCCAGCGGTGGAGCGAGCCCGATGAGAAGGATCAGGGAGAACAGCGATACGACGTGAAGGAGATGCAAACGCGACAACAAAACGGTCATGACAGACGACGCCCCCGGATGCAGAACACACCGGAGTCAGGACATTACATCGCGCCGTACGCTGAACATCCAGACCTCCGGCCAGTGAATACCGTACCGAAGGCAAATCCGGATTGCGAATGAGGGGGGGGGGCGACCGGCAGGTTTGTGAGCCAGGTCTCATGGCGGGCCGCCGGGGACATACCGATGCGAGACCCGAAGCGGGGGGAGCGTCACGAGGTCAAACGACCCCACCACCCCGCGCCAAGGATCACGCGTAATCCATCTCAGAAAGTCTGGCGGACGCCGAACTCCACCAGCCAGCGGTTGTAGTCGAAGATCGGCAGGTTGCTGTCCACATCCGTGTAGCCCACCTCGGCGTGCAGCTGCAGGCCTTCCCAGATCCGCAGCGTCGTCCCC
>JAFIFJ010000026.1 GCA_020832085.1 Gammaproteobacteria bacterium
GGGACTCTCCGGATTCCACACCGCAGGCCAGTCCATGACTTCGTCGAGGCCGATGACGCGGCGATCACTTTCGATGATCCGCCGCACCTCCTCGTAGCCGTAGTAGCCGCCGCCGGACTCGTAGGCCGTGGGCGGCGTCGCGGAACCCAGCGCCGGATAGATCTTCAGCGGACTGCCGGCGTTCCAGGCCTTGAGCCAGAACTCGGCGTTGTGCTCGCTGTTGACGTTGGCGAACTCGTGGGAGCCCTCGGCGATCCAGGTGGTGCCCTGGGGCAGCACCATCTCGGCCTCGAATTCGGGGGTCAGATGGGAACTCTCGATATGCTTGTGGGCTTCGCCGAAGCCCGGCACCGCGAAGCGCCCCGAGGCATCCACGGTTTCGGCCACTTCGCCGCCCCACTCGCCCCGCGGCCCCACCCAGGCGATGCGCTCGCCGGCGATGACGATGTCATAGTCCTCCATCCAGCTCAGGGTGAAGACGTTGAGTACGGTGGCGCCGCTGATAATCAGATCCGCCGGCGCCTTGCCCAGGGCCACCAGGGTGAGGTTCTGCCGGGCGCGGGTTTCCTCGTCGAACTCGAAGGGCGCATCGGGAGTCATCAGCGGGACCTTCCCCGCCACGGCGGTCGCGGCGGCAGCCGGCTCGGAAGCAGAGCCCCCGGCAGATGTGGCCGGCTCGTCACAGCCTGCAAGCAGACCGAGCAGCAGAACCCCGATGCCCCAGCCTGCCGCCCGTTTCACCGCAACCCCATATCCCGTACCCCGCCCCATCACCCGCCACTCCGCAGCCACCCGAATGCCGCAGCCGTGCAATTAGCGCACCAGACCAGGACGGGGGAAAGCAGCCAAACTCGCACCAGCCTGATGCATGGCAGCCGACGGCCGCCTGATGGTCGTGCGCAGCGCCGAAAGCGGTAATCTTGCAAACGGATCACGGCGATAAGGAAGCGAGTTGGGGGGCGCGTTGAGACATCAGCCGTTGTGCAGTGCTACCGGGACGCGCCTGATGAGCTTCGTCACGCTGCTCATGATGTTCGGGCTGCTGCCGGCTCTGGCACCGCCCGCCGCCGCCGGCCCGGACGCCAGCGCAACCCAGCGCCTGCGCTGGACCAATGATGCCCTTTTCGGCCAGGACAACCAGTTCAGCAACGGCATCACCTGGCAGCAGTTCTCCGCACCCGCCCGGACCCTGGACGACACCTCAGGGACGCCCGCCTTCGGCCGGTTTCTGGCGCGCCCCCTGCTGCCGCAGGACCCCGGCCTGACCTACCGGGAGGGCTGGGCCATTGCCCATCACATCCACACCCCGGACGAAATGAGGCGCCGGGATCTGGCTCTGGACGACGTTCCCTTCCTGGGCATGGTGGGCTGGTCGAACAGCTTTTACGCTTTCGACGACCACAACTTCACGGGGTTCGAGTGGCTCATCGGCTGGGCCGGCGACCTGACCCAGGGCAAACACCTGCAGCGACTCGGCCACCGGCTCTCAGGCGCCCGGCGGCCGCGGGGATGGCGCCACCAGCTCGACAACGAGCCCATCCTCAACATCTTCTATACCCGCAAGCACAAGTTCATCGAGCAGCCGCGATTCGACGCCGCCGTCAGTCTCGATGCTGCCCTCGGCAACTACTTCAGCCACGGGCAGGCGGGTCTCGAAATGCGCTTCGGCAGGGCACCGCGCGGCTTTGCCTACGTGGCGGCGCCGGTGGGCAAGGGCCTGCAGTACGATGCCACGCTGCGCCATGACGCCGCGACCTACACCTACCTCTCGGTGGTGACGGCGGTGACGCGGGTGCTGCACGCCATGCCGAGAGACGGTAACGTCCTGCGCCGCAACAACGCCTGGACGCAGGAGAATCAGGTGCGCTCGGAAAAGGTCATCCGCCGCCTGATCATCGGTCTGCACCATGAGCGTCCGCGCTGGAGCGCCCACCTGAACCTGTGGCTAGGCAGCGACTCCGTCGATCCCGACACAGTGGTCCGGCGCCTGGATACGGCCAACAACTTCGGTGCCCTGACCCTCGAACGCCGACTCTGAGACCCCTGCCATGCCTGCACTCGTCCTGGCCCTCCTGTTGCTCCTGTCCGGCACCACAGCCGGACAGGCCATCGAGCTCACCGTGCTCAGCTACAACGTGCAGAACCTGCCGGGCGCGGATTTCGATGAGCGGGCGCCGGAGCTGCTCAACGTCCTCGGCAGCTATGACCTCATCGTCCTGCAGGAGGACTTCGCCCCCGACGGGCTCTACAGCCGCTGGCCGGGGCGCCTCTGGCGCGGCCCCGGGCCGCGCTGGCGCTGGCACAACGTGCTGGCGCCCCTGGCCCGACCCTGGGGATACCGTGCGCCTTACGACTCCGGCTTGACCATCCTGGCCCCGGAGCCCGGTGCGCAGCGTCCGGCCGCGGCCATCGAACCCCTGCTGAGGATGGCCTTCGATGACTGCCACGGCATCGTCAGCCACTCCCACGACTGCTGGGCCAACAAAGGTCTGCTCGGTGTGCGCGTCACCCTGGTCACGGGTGCGGGCTTCGATCTCTACACCACCCACCTGGATGCCGGCGGCGGGCCGGGGGACCGTGAGGCCCGGATGCAGCAGTTCGAGCAGATGCGCCAAGCCATCGCCGAGCAAAGCGCAGGCCGGGCCATCGTCTTCGCCGGCGACTTCAATACCCCGCGCCGGCGGCCCGAACACCATGCCGACCTGCTCGACTTCAAAGCGGCGCTTGGGCTTTCGAACTCGGGCATTCACCCGAGTCATGGGGACTGGAGCCGCTGCCAGGTGGATTTCATTCTGATCCGCGATGGCGACGCGGTCAGCCTTGAGGTGATCGACGGTGGCGAACCCGCCGCCACCACGCCCGGTGCGGGAGCGGCAGGCGTCGACTTCTGCGATGGCGACAGCTGGCGCGGTCAGGCGCTCAGCGACCATCCGGCCCTGGCGGTGCAACTCCGGATCCGGTCAGCCGAGTAAACGGATGGCCGCTTCAGGCCAGATAACGCTGCTCGAGGTGCGCTCGGAAGCAACCTGGATCGAGCCCGGTGCCGGTGGCTTGCCGCAGCAGATCCTCAGTTTCCAGCTGACTGCCCTTCGACCAGATGCGCGCATCGAGCCAGCGGCCGATGGCGCTGAAGTCGCCGGCTTCGATCTCCGCATCGAGGGTCGCATGTTCACTGCGGAGCTTCGCCATGAGCTGGGCGGCGATGAGCGCACCTAAGGTGTAGGAAGGAAAGTAGCCGAAGAGACCGGCCGCCCAGTGCACGTCCTGCATACAGCCATCGTGATGATTGTCGCCCGTGCTCAACCCCAGGCCGGCGCGCATGCCCGCATCCCAGGCGCCGGGCAGATCCTCGAGCGGCAGATCACCGCTGAGCAGGGCCTTCTCCAGGCGGTAGCGCATGATCACGTGCAGGGGATAGGTGACCTCGTCAGCGTCGACCCGGATGAAGCCCGGCTGCACCCGCGTGCAGATGCGGTGGAGATTGTCCGCATCCCAGCCGGGCGTACCCTCGGCGATGCCGAAGTGGCGGCGCATGATGGGCGCGGCAAAGATCAAAAACTGCGGTGAACGCGCCACCTGCATCTCGGTGAATAGACTCTGGCTTTCGTGGATGCCCATGCCCCGCGCGCGCCGGGCCGGCTGGCCGCTGCCTTGGGGGTCGCGGCCCTGCTCGTAACGGGCATGGCCGGTTTCGTGCAGCACGGCCATGAAGCTGCGGGCGAAGTCGCTCTCGCTGTAGCGGGTGGTGATGCGGACATCACCGGGAACACCGCCACAGAAGGGATGGTGACTGACGTCGAGCCGGCCACCGCCGAAGTCGAAGCCGATGCGAGCCATCATCTCTTCGGCAAGCCGGCGCTGGGCGTCGATGGGAAAGGGCCCCTTAAGCGGCGTGACCGGTTGCTGCCGCTGCCGCTCCACCACCTGCCCGATGAAATCCGGCAGAAAGCCTTCGAGCTCCCCGAACACGGGATCGAGCATGGCGCTGCGGGTTCCCGGATCATAAAGATCGATCAGGGCATCGTGGGCATCGATCCCCTCGGCGCTGGCGCGGATGGCGGCTTCTTCGCGCTTGAGATCGAGGATCGCCTGCAGATGGGGTCTGAAGCCCTCTCAGTCGTTCGCTGCCCGCAGCCGCCGCCAGGCCTGCTCGCTGCGAACGCTGGCCAGGGTGATGCACTCCAGCAGATCCGAAGGCAGCCCCACCAGTCTGCGCCAGCCGCGCTCGAACTCGCGCAGATTCGCCGCCTCGAAGCGCCGCTGGGCTTGGTCGCCCTCCGCCGCCACTTCTTCCCGGGCCCGCTCGATCAGGTCCGGAATGTCCGGGCGGGAAGCGGTTTCGTGGGCGAGCACGGCGAGTTCGCCGAGGGCTGCGGCGCGCACCTCGCCACCGCCACCGGGCATCATCACCGCCTCGTCCCACTTCAGCATGGCGCGGGCGTGATCCAGCCGCGCCATGCGCCGGGCAAGGTCTTCGAGAGCTTGGTAGGCTTGCATGATGTCTGACTCCTGACGCAATCTCCCGAGTATGCCCGACAGGGATCACCGTGCGCCCGCTTCGAATACCCGCGAAGGGGACCGGCCACAACAGGTCGGCAAGGTCGTTGAAGTCTGGGATGTGGAAGTCTGGGATTAAGGAAGCTCGATGCCTGCAAGCGTCCCCGGGGATGCCGTTGTGACGGTGGAAAATCTGCAGACCACCTTCCACACCCGGATCGGTCCCGTGCGCGCGGTGGACGGCGTCAGCTACAGCATCGGCAAGGGCGAAACCCTCGGTATCGTCGGCGAATCCGGATGCGGCAAGTCGGTGACGGCGTTTTCCCTCATGCGCCTGATCGAGCCTCCCGGCGAGATCACCGGCGGGGCGGCCTTCCTCGGCGGGGAGAACATTCTCGATGTCCCGGAGGAGCGCATGCGCGAACTGCGCGGCTCACGCATGGCCATCATCTTTCAGGAGCCCATGACGGCCTTCAATCCGGTGCTGACCATCGGCTACCAGATGGACGAGCAGATCACCCGGCATCTTCGGGTATCGCGCCAGGAATCCCGGGAGCGCGCCATCGAGATGCTGTCTCTGGTGGGCATACCGGCGCCGTCGGAGCGCTACGCCAGCTATCCCCACCAGCTCTCCGGCGGCATGCGCCAGCGCGCCATGATCGCCATGGCCCTGTCCTGCGATCCGGAGTTCCTCATTGCCGACTAGCCCACGACGGCGCTGGACGTGACCATTCAGGGGCAGATCCTGGAGTTGATCCAGAGCCTGCAGGAACGGCTGTCCATGGCCGTTCAGTTCATCACCCACGACCTCGGCGTCATCTCCGAGATCTCCGACCGGGTGCTGGTCATGTACGGGGGGCGCAGCTGCGAGATCGCGCCCACGGAAGTGCTGATGACCACGCCACGGCACCCCTACACGGCCGCGCTGATCCAGTCGATCCCGAAGTTCGGCCAGCGGGTGGCACGACTGCCGGCCATCGAGGGCACCGTACCGTCACTCTATGAGCTGCCCAGGGGTTGCGCGTTCCAGAACCGCTGCCCCAACGTGGGCAAACGCTGCCGTGAAATCCATCCACCGCTCACCGAAGTGGCCCGCGGCCATCAGGTCGCCTGTTTTCATCCGGTGGACTCGTGAGCACACCCATTCTCGAAGTCGACGGCCTGCGCAAGCACTTCCCCATCCGCAAGGGGCTGCTGCTGCGGGAAGTGGGTCAGGTGAAGGCCGTGGACGGGGTCAGCTTTGCCGTGCAGCCGGGGGAGACCCTCGGCCTGGTGGGCGAGTCCGGCTGCGGCAAGTCCACCCTCGGCCGCACCCTGGTACGTCTCTACGAACCCAGCTCCGGAACCATCCGCTATCGCGGCGAGGATTTCCTGGCGGTGTCCGGCGAACGCCTGCGCACCATGCGTCGCAGTCTGCAGATGATCTTTCAGGATCCCTTCGCCTCCCTCGATCCGCGCATGACCATCGCCCGCATCCTGGCGGAGCCGTTCAAGGTCCACGACATCTGTTCGGCCAGGGAGTGTCAGGAACGGGCTGCCGCCCTGCTCGAGACCGTGGGACTGAAAGCCGCTCACCTGAATCGTTATCCCCATGAATTTTCGGGCGGACAGCGCCAGCGGATTTCCATCGCCCGGGCCATCGCGCTGAACCCGGACCTGGTAATCGCCGATGAGCCGGTGAGCGCCCTCGACGTCTCCATCCAGGCCCAGATCCTCAATCTGATGAAGGACCTGCAGCAGGAATTCGCACTCACCTACATCTTCATCTCCCACGACCTGTCGGTGATCGATCACTTCTGCGACCGGATTGCGGTGATGTACCTCGGCAAGATCATCGAGATGGCACCGCGGGAGGAGTTGTTCGGCAATCCCAAACACCCCTATACCCAGGCCCTCATCGACGCCATTCCGAAAGTCGGCCAGGGCAAGCGGCGCATGAAGCAGGCCCTCACCGGTGAGGTGCCGAGTCCCATCAACCCGCCCTCGGGCTGCCACTTTCATCCCCGCTGCCCGCAGCGCTTCGAAGGCTGTGACCGGGGCTTTCCCGCCCTGCGCGAGGAACGGCGCGACCACTTCGTCGCCTGCAAGCTCTACAGCGATGCCGTGGACGACGACGTGATCGCGCGGAGCACCGGTCTGCGGAGCACGGGCACATGAGTACCCGGGCGCTGCTCTTCATCGCCCTGCTGGCCCTGATCATCGGCGCGCTGGCCTACGTGCGCCCGCAGCTCATGCGGCCGGGCGAACTGCCGACCAATGCCGAGTTGAAGATCGGCATCACCCAGGAGTTCGAGAATCTCAATCCCATCGTCATGTCCATGGTCGCCACCACCTACGTCTACCGCATGGTGGGGCGCTCCCTGATCCAGCTCGACGAGGACAGCCAGTGGCTGCCGCAGCTGGCGGTTGCGATTCCGACCCTGGAAAACGGCCTGGCCCGCCGGGTCAGCGACGGTGAGCGGGAGTGGATCGAAGCGGACTGGACCATCCATCCGCAGGCGAGCTGGGGCGATGGCGAACCGCTGACCTGCCGCGACTTCCGCTTCTCCTGGGAAGTGGGCTTGAGCCCGAACGTGGGCGTCCCGAACATCGAGATCTATCGGCAGATCGCCGACATCCGTATCGACCCGGACGACCCCAAGCGCTGCACCTTCGAGTACCGGGAGGCGCGCTGGAACTTCAATCGCCATCACCTGTTCTATCCCTTGCCCGAGCACCTCGAGCGGCCGGTGTTCGAACGCTTCGCGGACCAGCCCGAGGGCTATGAGCAGCACTCCAACTACACTCGCGATCCCACCCATCCAGGGCTCTACAGCGGACCCTACCGGATCGTGAACCTCGGCCTCGGCTCGCATCTCATTCTCGAACGCAACCTGCACTTCTTCGGTGATCCGGCCCACATCGACCGCATCGTCATCATGCTCATTCCCAACACCGGCACGCTGGAGGCCAACCTGCGCGCCGGCAGCATCGACATGGTGTCCCAGCTCGGCATGACCTTCGATCAGTCCCTGGCCTTCGCCAACCGGGTTCAGGCCCAGGAGCTGCCGTTCCGGGTGAACTTCCAGCCCGGACTCACGTACGAGCACCTCGACCTCAATCTGGACAACCCCTTTCTGCAGGACATCCGGGTGCGTCGCGCCCTGGTCTACGCCATCGACCGCCAGGGTCTGGTCGACGCCCTGTTCGACGGCCTGCAGCCGGCCGCCTTCCACAACCTCGCCCCCACGGATCCCTGGTAC
Source organism: Gammaproteobacteria bacterium (assembly GCA_020832085.1). GTDB lineage: Bacteria > Pseudomonadota > Gammaproteobacteria > Pseudomonadales > Azotimanducaceae > SLTB01. Next base: position 7,740 of record JAFIFJ010000026.1, read on the forward strand.
ACCGAGGATCCGCAACGCATCGTCATCTACCGGCACTCGCGCCGGCAGGCGAACCGTCTGCTGGACGAGGCGGGCTGGGTCTGGCGTGACGACGGTTACCGCTACAACGCCGATGGGGAAAGACTTCGGCTGCGGCTCATGACCACCGCTGGCAACAAGGTGCGGGAACTGGTGCAGATCTATCTGCAGGATCAGTGGCGCGGGATCGGGGTCGACGTCCGCATCCAGAACGATCCCGGACGGGTCTTCTTCGGTCAGACCATGCGCAGACGGGAGTACGGTGGCGTCGCCATGTACGCCTGGTCCTCGTCACCGGAGAACAATCCGCGCTCCATGGTCAGCAGCGATGCCATCCCCAGCGAAAACAACGGCTGGTCGGGGCAGAACTATCCCGGCTGGTCCAACGCCCGGGTCGACGAGTTGGTAGACGAACTCGATCGTGCCTTCGACGAACAGGAGCGGCTCGACCTGATCCACGAGATCCTTTGGCACTACACCTACGAAGTGCCGGTCATTCCCCTTTACTACCGCTCGGAAACCTCGGTCACCCCCATCAACCTCACCGGCTACCGCATCCCCGGACATCAGATCTCGGCGGCGAACCACGTGGAGCGCTGGCGGCTGATGGATGCCGACGAAATGGCCCGCAACGGGAGCGACGCGCCGTGACCGCCTACATCCTGCGTCGCCTGCTGCAGACCGTGGTGGTCATCCTGCTGCTGTCCTATTTCTGCTACCTGTTGATGACGCTGATGCCGGGTGATCCGGTTGACGAGATGATCATGGCCAACCCCGAGATCACCTCCGCGGACATCGACCGGCTGCGGGCCCTGCACGGTCTCGACCAGCCGGTCTGGGTGCGCTACTGGAACTGGGCCAGCAGCATCGCCAGCGGCGATCTCGGCTACTCGCGGACCTATCGCGTGCCGGTGACGGACATTCTCGGGCCGCGGCTGCTGAACACCTTCATCCTGGCGGGTGCCGCTCTGCTGGTGGCCCTGATCGTGGCCATCCCACTGGGTGTGTGGGCGGCGCTCAAGAAAAACTCCAGCGCCGACTACGTCATCAATCTGTTCGCGTTTGCCGGCATCAGCGTACCGAGCTTCTGGATCGCCATCGTGCTGATCCTGGTGTTCGCCGTGTACATCCCCATCTTCCCGGCCGGCGGTACTGGCAGCATCGCCTTCGACATGACGCCCTGGGAGTCCTTCGTCGACCGCCTGAAGTATCTGGTGCTGCCGGTGCTGTCCCTGTCATTCCTGAGCATCGGCACCTACGTGCGCTACACCCGCGCCGCCATGCTGGAAGCCATGGGCAACGACTACATCCGCACCGCCCGCGCCAAGGGCCTGTCCTGGCCGCGGATCTATCTCATGCACGGCTTCCGCAACGCGCTGATCCCCTTGATCACCATCACCGCGCTGAGCTTCTCCACCCTGTTCTCCGGCGCCATCATCACCGAGACCGTGTTCGCCTATCAGGGCGTCGGGCAGCTGGTGTTCGAATCCATTCAGAGCAATGACTTCAACGTCGCCATGGTCGCCTTCATGATTTCGGTGTCCATGGTGCTGCTGATGAACCTGATCGCAGATCTGCTCTACGGCGTCGCCGATCCGAGGATCAGCTACGCATGACCACAGGGAGCATGAGCACGGGAGGCATGGACGCCGAGGTCACAGGGCGGCAGGTCGATCACGAAGCCCAATCCATGACCCGCATCCTGCTCGAGCAGTTTCTCGAGCATCGCATGGCCGTGGTGGGCCTCAGCGTCATCGTCCTGTTTCTCGCCGTGGCTCTGCTCGCTCCGGTGATCACCGCGGTGACCGGCCTCGATCCCGACCGCCAGAACGTCTTCAACCGCTATCAGCCGCCCGGCTCCCATCTGGATCTTTCCACCCACGAACGGGAACTGCGGGTACAGACCTTCCTGCGTCAGGCCGACCGCAGCGACCTGATCCGGTTTCTGGCCGGGCAGGACCTGCTGGAATTCGCGGTGGATGACGAGGACCTGCTCTACGAACTGGTTACCCAGCATGCGCCCATGGATCTGGCCGCCATGCTCCTCGAGTTGCAGGACCGGGCGCCCGACCCTGCCGGCAACGACCTGCAGGCCTTGCGCAATCTGGTGGCCGATTTCCGCAGCTTCCATCTGCTCGGTACCGACGAACTCGGGCGCGACGTGCTCATCCGGCTCATCTACGGCACCCGGGTGTCGGTGACGGTGGGGCTGCTGGTGGCCTTCGTATCGGGCCTCATCGGCCTGCTGGTGGGCAGTCTGGCCGGCTACTACGGCGGCAGGACCGACGCCATCCTGATGCGTTTCACCGATGCCCTGCTGTCGCTGCCCATTCTGGTGGTGCTGATCGTGGTGTCGGCCATCGATCTTGGCAAGGTGTTCGGGGGCACACCGCTGGCCTTCATCGTCGAATCCCGCCACGAGAGCGTGATCAAGATGATCCTGATCCTCTGTTTGTTCTCGTGGATGCAGGCAGCGCGGCTGGTTCGTGGCAGCATCCTGTCCATCAAGGAGCAGGAGTTCGTGCTGGCCGCCCGGGTGCTCGGGGCCAAGGACCGCACCATCATCGGCGCCCATATCATTCCCAACGTCATCGCCCCGCTGCTGGTGGCGGTGACGCTGGGTATCGGCAACGCCATCCTCTTCGAGGCAGCCCTGAGCTTCTTAGGTCTAGGCATTCAGCCGCCCACCCCGAGCTGGGGCAATATGCTCAACAACGCCCAGGAAATGGTGCAGCACGCGCCGACTCTGGCCATCCTGCCGGGACTGCTGATTCTGTTCACCGTGATCAGCTTCAACTACGTGGGCGACGGCCTGCGCGACGCCATCGACCCGCGCAGCATCCGCCGGTAGAACCAGGAATGTCTTGATCGAAGGCCTTGTTGTGCTCGCATTTGCGACGGGATCGCAAAGCGCCATATGAACTGCGCCGCGAAGCGGGGCCCGCGATGGAAGGCGCGCAGCAGCGGACTGAGCGCAGCCTGTGAGGCCCAGGCCGCTGCACGCTCACAGCATGCAGGAAGCCATCTCGGCGCGGCAGACAATCGCTCACTGCGCTTCGCTTCGTGAGCTTCCCACAAGGTCGCACTCGTCCATCGAATCGCAATTTTCTTCCGCGACAACGCCAATTCGCTGGCAGGCCGCTACATCCGCCAGGCAACGCCGGCGATGAGCCAACGACCGGGAAGAGGCGCGAAGCCGGCCTCGATGTAGTCGCGATCCAGCAGGTTGCTGCCTTCCAGGGAGATCTCGAGTTGCTGCCAGCGCCAGGACAGCCTCGACGCCAGCAGCATGGCCGAGCCGCCGCCACGCCGATCCACGTAGCGCATCTGCAGCGAATGATCGAGGGCCGGCAGCCAGGTGAAGCGGGCGCTCAGGGTGACGTGGTGGCGCGGGTGATCGAGGGCATAGGCCACCTCTTCGCCCCCGGCATCGAGCCGCGTGCGCAGGTGGGTGTAGCCCATGCGAACGTCCCCGAGCCAGGTCCAGTCCGAACGCAGGCGGTACTCGAGTTCGGCTCCCCGACTGCGATGGCCGTCGAAGTTGGCGCTTACGAAGTCCGCGTCCGGTGCCGGACGCGACCAGTCGATGAGGTTGTCGGTCCGGCGCTGGAACACCGCAGCGCTCAGAGCATGCCTTTCGTCCTGCCAGCGCAGCCCGGCCTCTGCCTGCACCGACCGTTCCGGTTCGAGATCCGGGTTGCCCTGGTTGCCGGCGCCACCGGGCAGGAAGCGCTCGATGTAGCTCGGCGGCCGCGCCGAGCGGGATGCTGCTGCAAACAGCGTGGTGTCCGGGCGCAGGGAATAGCTCAGGGAGGCGCCGGGCAGGAACACCGTGCCGTGATCGCTGAAATCGACTGCTGCCGCGCTCAGCGACAGCCGCGTCCGGGCGCCGACGCCGAACTGATGCTCCATCCAGGCGCTGCGCTCACGGCGGTCGTGATCGCCCAGCGCCGTGCTGTCGATACGTTCATCGATGAGACCTGCGCCCAGCGCCGTCACACCACCGCTCCAGTCCCGGCGCGCACCGAGGCGCCCACCGAGGACGCGGGTTTCGTGCTCGTTGATGAAGTCGCGCCCGAACTCCGGTATCCGCGTTCGGAACCAGTCCTCGTGCTGACGCCAGAACAGCGCCGGAGTCAGCAGCCAGTCACCGGCAACCACGTCGCCGGCCACCTGGGCCGTCAGCGCACGAGTCTGTTCGCGCTGATCGGGAAACCGGTCCACATAGAACTTGAAGGCGCCGAAGTCGCGATCGTCGATGCCGGCCCCCACCCGCAGCTCATGGGGGCCGATGTCGAAGTGGCCGCTGTAGTAGGCATTCTGCAGTTCGAAATCGGTGGGCTCGGCCGAAATGTGGCCGTCCGCCTGCCGCCGGGTCGCAGACAGCATGTGACCGGAGTTCTCCCCCCGCAGCCCAAGGTGACCGGACACGGCCCGATAGCCATGCTGGCCGGCGGCCAGGGACACACCCGCCTCCGTCGCCGCCGGCCGCCGGGTGATCAGGTTGATCGCTCCGCCGGTGGCGCCAGGGCCGAAGGCGGCGGAACCCGGGCCCTTCAAGACTTCGATACGCTCCAGATGCTCCAGCGGCAGGGGCAGGTTCATGGCGTGATGCCCGGTCTGGGGATCGCTCATGCGCACGCCGTCGATCATCACCAGGGTCTGCTCGAAGGCGGTGCCGCGAATCCCCACGTCCGCCTGCACGCCCCGCCCCCCGCGCTGGCGCACGTCGACGCCGCCCACCACCTGCAGCAGGTCCGCGAGGTTGTCCACCGGGGCGGACTGGATCTCAGCCCGGGTGATCACGCTCATGGATTGGCCGAGATCAGACAGGGAACTGGCGATGGGGCTGGCGGTGACTACCAGAGTGTCCTGCAACTCAGGTGCTGCAGCCACGGGCACTGCCAGCCAGGGCAGCCAGCACAAACCGGCGAACCGGAGACGGCGAAGCGTAATCACGAGCAGACCTCTCAGTGCATCGAAACCGGCGCGCAAGCCTATTGCATTCCCCGGCTCCGATCGAGACGCTTCGCCACCTCGTCGAGCAGGCGCTGGGCCCGGAAAGGTTTCTCGATCAGCACGTCGTCGCTGCCGAGGCGTCCGGCCCTGGACTCGTCAGGCGCATAGCCCGAGACGAACAGGACATTGAGTTCGCCGCGCTCTGCCAGCAGCCGGGCGCGCAATTCCAGCCCTCCCATGCGCGGCATGACGATGTCGGTGACGAGCAGATCGATCACCGGCATGGTCTCGGCCGCCTGCAGCGCTTCATTGCCATCGGCCGCGCCAACGACCCGGTAGCCGGCCCGTTCGAGGCTGGCCATCATGAATTTGAGAATTCCCGGCTCGTCCTCGGCCACCAGGATCGAGGCTCCCGCATTGGCCGCGCGTTCCGGCTCACCGACCCACTCCGAAGCTTCCTCGACGGGCAATTGTGAGGTCCGTCCAACCGGCAGCCACACCGAAAGCGTACTGCCGCGGCCGGGGGTGCTGTCCACGTGCACGGCTCCGCCGCGCTGCTCGACGATGCCGTAGATGGTGGACAGGCCGAGGCCCGTGCCCGAGCCCACCTGCTTGGTGGTGAAAAAGGGCTCGAAGATGCGCTCCTGCACCTCGGACGTCATGCCGGTGCCGGTATCCGTCACAGACAGCACGGCAAAGGGTCCACCGTGCAGCTTCGGCCGCAGGCCCGGAGGGCTCTGATCGGTGCTGCTCAGATTCGTCGTCACCAGCAACCGGCCGCCCTCGGGCATGGCATCGCGAGCATTGACGCAGAGATTGACGATGATCTGCTCGATCTCCACCTTGTCGACGGCGACGATGCCCACCTCCGGTTCGAGGTGCTGCTCGATGGCGATGTGCTCGCCGATGAGGCGTTCGAGCATCGGCATGAGCTCGCTGACGACGGCGTTGAGTTCGCAGGCCGCAGCACCAGGCTTGCCGCGACGGCTGAAGGTGAGGAGTTGCCGGGTCAGTTCAGCGGCCCGCTCCGCTGCCCGGTGAATTTCCCGGGCGGCATCCGCGGTGACATCGGCCGCCGGATTCAGCCGGATCACCTCGGCATAGCCGAGGATCACCGTCAGCAGGTTGTTGAAGTCGTGAGCGATGCCACCGGACAGGCGCCCCACCGCTTCGAGTTTCTGCGACTGCCGCAGTTCGTCTTCGAGCTCCGTTTCGCGGGTGACGTCACGCAGCACGCCGATGAAGCCGGCCAGTTTGCCGTCCGCGCCGCGAAACGGCGCCACGCTGGCATCCCGAACCCGGGGGCCGTCGTGCCAGTCCGAGGTGTAGCGCCGCCGCCAGATCTCGCCCCGGCGCAGGGTGGCGCGGATCTCCGCCAGCAGATCCTTGTCCTTGCTGCCGCGGACCGTGAAGGCGTCCATGCCGAGACCGCGAACCTCGTCGCCACTGAAGGCCATCATTTTGGTGAACGCCGCGTTCGCGAACTCCACCCGACCCTGGATGTCCAGCACGGCAATCGCCTCACCGGCCTGATTGAGGGCCGTGGCAATTCGAGCACGCAGCGCTTCGGCCTCGTGTCGGGCGGTGACGTCGACACCGATGCCGAGCACCGCCGGGGCGTCGGTCACGGGATCGTGAAACACCACCCTGGCCGTCTGCAGCAGACGTTTGCGGCCGGCCGCATCCGTGAAGGGCAGCTCTTCGACCGCCGTCGGCTCACCACGCAACGCAGTGAGATCCCCTTCGTCCAGGCGCAGATGCTCGTCCTCCGATCCCGGCAAGGCCTCGGAACCCTGGCCCACCAAGGCTGACGCCTGCTTGCCGCTGGCCTCCGCCAAGGCGCGGTTGACGAAGATGAAGTGGCTGTCTTCATCCTTGACGTAAACCGGGTGGGGCAGCAGATCGAGCAGCGCGCGCAGCACGCGTTCGCTGTCCCGCAGGTTTTCCTGGCGTAGCCCCCGCCGCCACACCGTCCAGCCGATCCAGAGCGCCAGCAGATAGCTGGCGACCAGCCAGAGAATGAGTTGGGGCGTGGCGACAATGGTCGACCGGTAAGCCGGGGTCGGCGCCAGCGTCAGCATCCAGTCCAGGCCAGGAATGGCCACCTGCTGCTCGCGGGCCAGATTCCAGGGACCCGGCTGCGGAGCGTTGCTCCAGGCTACAGCCCCGTCCACATCCCGCAGTTCCAGCCAGTAACCCTCCCCCAGGTTGCGGGCCAGTTCCGAGGCCGCCATCAGTTCGGCGGCGCGGACGACGGCATTGACGAATCCCAGCAGGGTTCCGTCCGCGGTCTGCACCGGCCAGTAGATGGCAAATCCGCTGCCGCCCTGGAACAGTTCGATGTTGCGGGTACGGGTGACGATGACACCCCGGCGCGCCTCGCCCAGAGCCCGGGCCACGTCCGGCTCGGGATGCTCGAACAGATTGCGCCCGAGTGCGCGCTCATTGCCCACAGCGGGATAGACCAGGCGAATGAGGCCGTCCACGTCGACCCAGTTGAGCGCCAGCAGCCCCGGAGTACGCGCCTGCATCGTGGCCGCCTCGGCCAGGAAGACATCAGGATCGAAGACGCCATCCCGGGCGGTGCGGTCCGCCAGGGCCGCTGCCAGGGCGAAGCGCGCATCGAACCAGGCCGCCAGATGTGAACCGGCCTGCCGAGAGACCACCTCGGTGGTCGCTCCGAGCTGCTGCTGGCGATCTTCGTAGATGCCGAAGGCCAGCAGCGTGGTGGTCAAGGTCAGCGCCAGGGAAACGCCCAGGGCGCGCAGGGCCACGGCCCGACGGCGGTCGCGAGCAGACGCTGCGGTGACATCCTCCATGGAGACTGCCGCCATGGAAATCGTCGTCGGGCGCGCAGCGCGCATACCTGATCCCTGATCCCTGATCCCCGAGCCCTCCCAGCTCATGTTCCGAGCCCGCAGTCCGCCTGCCGGGAATTTCCGGTTCGGGCCACTCGTACATTCCCGTGAGCAGCGTCATCCGCTACCCTGCCACGCCCAGCATACGGGCAAACACCACCACCGGAGTTGCCGGGTGACCGCCGCTGCCGACCTGATCATCCTCGACGACCACGGCCTGTACTGCCCCCTCGGCGACTTCCACGTCGACCCCTGGCGGCGCGTGCCTCGTGCAGTCATCACCCACGGCCACGGCGACCACGCCCGTCCGGGCATGGGTCACTACTGGGCCGAGCAGTCCAGCCTGCCGATCCTGCGCAAGCGCCTGGGCCGCTATGCGCCGCTGGAAGGGCTGGCCTATGGCCAGCAGGTCCGCTTCGGTGACGTCAAAGTCAGCCTGCATCCGGCAGGGCACATTCTCGGCTCTGCCCAGGTCCGCGTCGAGCACGGTGAGCGGGTGTGGGTGATCTCCGGCGATTTCAAGCGCGACGCGGACCCCACCTGTGCCGCCTTCGAAGTGGTCCCCTGCGACACCTTCATCACCGAGGCCACCTTTGCCTATCCGGTCTACCGCTGGCCCCTGGCCCGGGACGTGGCCGGCGAGATCCATGCATGGTGGCAGCACTGCGCTGAAGCGGGGCGACCGGCGGTGCTGTTCAGCTATGCCCTGGGCAAGGCTCAGCGCATCCTGGCGGAACTCACCCACCACACCGACCAAGCGGTGCTGCTGCACGGCGCCATGGTGGATCTGGTGCGCATCTACCGGGAGGCCGGTGTGGACATGCTGCCCACGACGCCGGTGGCCGACCTGGGCCGCAAGACCAGCTTCGCAGGGCGCCTGATCCTGGCCCCGCCCTCCGCCGCCGGCAGCAAGTGGCTGCGGCGCTTCAAGAACGCCGAAACCGGCTTCGCCTCCGGCTGGATGCAGATTCGCGGCAATCGCCGGCGCCGGGGCTACGACCGGGGTTTCGTGATCTCCGATCATGCGGACTGGGACTCCCTGATCCGCACCATCGAGGAATGCGGCGCCAGACAGGTCCTGGCCACCCACGGCGACACCGAGATTCTGGTACGCCACCTGCTCGAGCGAGGGCTCGAAGCGAAGCCGCTGCGCGCCCCCTATGGTGACGAGGAGGACGCGGGCGGCGATCAGGGGCCGGATTGATGCGCGCCTTCGCCGACCTCTTCGACCGCCTGGACGCCACCACCTCCACCCGGAGCAAGGTCAGCGCCATCGCCGACTATCTGGCAGCGGTTCCCGCCCGGGATGCGGGCTGGGCGGTGTTCCTGCTGTCCGGTCGCCGCCTGAAGCGCCTGGTGGGCGCGGCCGAACTGCGGCAGTGGATTCGCGAGTACACCGGCCTGGCCGACTGGCTGTTCGAGTCGGCCTATGCCCACGTAGGAGATCTGGCCGAGACCACCACCTTGCTGCTGGCGCGGCGTGAAGTCGCCGGCCGAGAGCTCGAGCTGCCGCTGGCAACGCTCATCGAGGCCCACCTGCTGCCACTTCGCGGTGCCGACGAAGGCACCCGCAAGCACAAGGTGATGACCCTGTGGCAGGACCTCCCGCTCGAGCAGCAGTTCGTGTTCAACAAGATCATCACCGGCGCGTTCCGGGTGGGGGTCTCCCAGCGTCTGCTCATCCGCGCCCTGCATCAGGCCTGCGGCATCGACGAGACGGTCCTGGCCCACCGGCTGATGGGACAGTGGGACCCCGGTGCTGCGTTCTATGAACGGCTGGTGGCAGCCGACGATGGCGAGGCGGACATCGCACGCCCCTACCCCTTCTTTCTGGCCTCGCCCATGCCGGAGGATGCTGGGGAGCTCGGCGATCCGGCGCAGTGGATCGCCGAATGGAAGTGGGACGGCATCCGGGCGCAGGTGGTACGGCGGGGCGGCCAGTGTTTCATCTGGTCCCGCGGCGAGGAACTGATGGTCGGCCGCTTTCCGGAGGTGGAAGCTGCCGCCGGCCGGCTCCCCGATGGCACCGTCATCGACGGCGAATTGCTGGCCTGGCGCGACGACGCCCCCCTGCCCTTCGCCCTGCTGCAGCAGCGCATCGGCCGCAAGTCCCCCGGGGCCACCACGCTGGCGAAGGCCCCGGTGCGATTGATGGCCTATGACCTGCTGGAGGCCGAAGGTCAGGACCTGCGAACGCTGCCGCTGGTGCAGCGACGTCAGCGTCTCGCAGAGCTCCTGGCGGGCAGGGATGACATGCTGCTGTCGACCACGGTGGCAGCCGGGGACTGGCAAGGCTATGCCGCCCTGCGCGAACAGGCCCGGGGCCGCGCCACCGAGGGACTCATGCTCAAGCGCCGCGACTCCACCTATCAGGTGGGCAGAAAGCGCGGCGACTGGTGGAAGTGGAAAGTCACCCCGCAGACCCTGGATGCCATCCTGATCTATGCCCGGGCCGGGCACGGCCGACGCTCCAACCTGTTCACCGACTACACCTTCGCCGTCTACGACGGTGACGAGCTGGTACCCGTGGCCAAGGCCTACTCCGGACTCACGGATGCCGAAATCGCCGAACTGGACCGCTGGATCCGCGGCCATACCCGGGAACGCTTCGGCCCCGTGCGCGCCGTCGAACCCACCTGGGTCTTCGAGCTGGCCTTCGAGGGCATCCACCCCTCTCCGCGCCACAAGTCGGGGCTCGCCCTGCGCTTTCCCCGCATCAGCCGCTGGCGCCGGGACCTCGGCCTCGCGGATGCGGACCGGCTGGAGGATCTGCAGCGGCTGCTGGCAACCCCTACTTGAGCTTCGCTTCGAACTTGGTCCGGGTGCGGATGTCGATGGGAACGGCCAGAAAGCGGCGCAGATCCTCGCTGCTGAGTTTGCGGTAGCTGGCCCGGAACAGATCGAGGGTGGAGACCTGATCGCCTGCATAGGGCTCGAGACTGAAGCCGTCACCCACCCGCACGTTGCCGGGCTTGATGACCCGGCAGTAGATGCCCGGCCGCTCTGCCGCCACGAAGGCTTTCACGAAGCCGGGATCCTCCATGCGCTGGGCCAGGGTATTGCAGGGAATCCGCGGCGCGCTGACTTCCAGCAGCACCCCCGGCAGGTGCAGGCGGCTGCCGATGACGAGGTTGGCCTCGGGCAGCCCCCGCAGCGTCAGGTTGTCGCCGAAGGTACCGGCGGTGATCGGGCGACCGAGCCGCCCGGACCACCACTCGTAGTCCTCCTCGCGGTAGAGGTAGACGGCCTGATCCGGACCACCGTGATGACGGGCATTGCAGACCGCATCCGACTGCAGGCCGAGGGTCCCCACGGCCACGGGTTCGTCCACCGGTTCCTTGAAGATGCCGGTGGTGCCCTTGAAGCTGCGACCGCTGAGCATGCGCTCGGTGCCGATGTTGACGCTGGCGACTTGCATGGTTCGCTGTCCTCGGTGATCAGGGTGAAGCAGGAAGGCCAAGCTCATGATGCCAGGAACCCGGTCGCAATTCGGTCTTGGAGGCGCAGCAGCAGCGAGCTTCGTCGAGCGCGCAGCCTTCCCTGTGGGAATCCGCCAGGAACGTTCGTTCACGCTATCGCGCCAGGAACACTCGACAGGCTGGCCGTGCCGAGACCTTGTGGGCGCCCTCGGCGCGGCAGTTCGCCAGCGATTGCCGAAAGGCATCGAGGGTGCTCGAATGTGACCTGGCAGGAGACCCCCATGCAGGAAGGTGATCACCCGAAACCGGACCTCGGCAGGCGCGAGCTCGCGCGCCTGCGTGATCGCACCGACGAGATCGAACTGATCATCTCCGGTCTGACCACCTTCGCCCTGTTCACCCTGCCCACCTTCCTGTTCGAGCAGTTCGCCAACTACTTCACCCATCTCTCGCTGGGCATGCTCATCGGTGGCACGCTGGGCACCACAGTGATCACCGGCTTGTGCTACGGGCTGGCGAGCTGCTTCCTGGTGCACCTGCTCACCCGGGCCTACTGGGTGGGCCTCATCGGCCTGCGCACGGCCTTCCCCGAAGGCATCAACTGGGAGCGCACCCCGGGCATTGGTCCGCTGACCCGGGAACGCTACCGCCAGCGCATCCCCAACCTGGATCAGGCCATCGCCTCTTCCGACCGCGTCGCCTCCTCACTGTTCGCCGTGATCAGTCTGGTCGCCCTCGCCGTGCTCTGGCTGGGCCTGCTGATGCTGGTCACCGTCATCATTGCCGGCGTCGTCGGCGCTCAGTTCGGCATGCCGAACCGGGCCATCACCATGGCCTTTTTCAGTCTCATGGGCCTGATCGCAGCCGTGCCCGCCCTGCTCTGGCTGCTGGATGCCCAGATCGGGCGTCGCCGGCCGCAGCTCGCCGCCCGGCCAGCCTTCCGCCGGCTGGTGGAAGCCTTGGGAACCCTGAACGGTTTCATTCTTCCCCAGCGCCTGATCCTGCCGGTGCAGCTCACCCTGCAGAGCAATACCCGGCCGCTGGTCTTCCTGCTGTCCCTGGCCCTCGGCGTGTTCCTCATCGTCGCCATCGGCCAGATCCGCTATGCGGGCTGGACCAACTTCACGCTGTCGGGCGAGTTCCGTTTCCTCGACCAGAAGGCGCTGCAGCAGGGCCTGCGCAGCAGCCACTATCTGGACATGCGCAGCCCGCTGGACCGCGTGCGGCCCTGGCCCATGATCCCGAGCTTTCGCCAGCAGGGCGGTTTCGTCGAGCTGTTCATCCCCTACCAGCCGCTGCGGGACAACCCCATGCTGGAAGTCCTCTGCGCCGATGACGCCACCAAGGCCGACGGCGCCTGCCTGAAGCGACTGTGGTCCGTGCAGTTGAACGGTGAGCCGGTGTCGCTGGACGGATTCCTGGCCACGGAACGAGCGGACCTGCGCATGCTCGGACTGACCGGTTTCGTCCACCTGGTCGACGTCGCCCCCGGACTGCAGCAGCTCGCCGTGGTCTGGAACCCCCTGGGCGACAGCACTGCGGGGCGCCTCGACGACCGCTATGCAGACGTGCGGACGGACTTCTCGATTCCCTTCCTCTTCGTCCCGGACTTCGAAAAGGAACTCGATGAGGACACCGGCCGGACCCCGACAACGTTCAGACCATGAGCGCTTGTCCAAGCGCAGGTTTCGAACAGCTCATCTGTGACGGCCTCAGTGAGCCGGGCTGGGTGGTGGTGCCGGATTTCCTCGACCGAGGGACTACGACAGCCATCGAGGCCATGCTGCGCACGCGCTGGGAATCCGGAGCCCTGAGGCCCGCCGGCATCGGTCGCGGCCGGACCTTTCAGGTCAGACCCGAGATCCGCAGCGATCAGGTGCTGTGGGTGGACAACGAAGCGCCACCGGCGCCGCTCGAGGCCTACCTCCAGCGCATGGAGGGACTGCGCCGGGTGCTCAACGAGCAGCTCTTCCTCGGCCTGCACGAGTACGAATGTCACCTCACCACCTATCCCCGCGGCAGTTTCTATCGCCGCCATCTCGACCAGTTCGCAGATCAGGCCAGAAGGCAGATCTCCACCATCTTCTACCTCAATCCGAACTGGCGTGAGACCGACGGTGGCGCGTTGCGCATCGAGACGGATCAGGGCATCCACAGCGTGCTGCCCGAAGCCGGCACCCTGGTGGCTTTCCGGGCGGCCGACTTCTGGCATGAGGTGAGGCGGGCACGGCGCCTGCGGCTGTCGGTGACGGGCTGGTATCTGAGCCGGCCCCTGCTCCCCTGATCAGGCCGGCTCGTTCTCGATCCGGGTCAGCCAGTAGTCGGCATCGAAGTGCGGATCGGCACTGAGCTGGCGCCAGAATCGGGCCCGATTGATGTACTCCAGCCGCATGGTGTCGGCCTCGAACCAGGGTTCAGGGCGCGTGAGCACCGCCGCGATGCTGTTCTCGTCGGTACGGCTGCCGGTCCAGAAGATGGGCCGCTGGGGCTCGCGGGTGGCCGGCAGGTCCGACGTGTCCCAGAGCCGCTCCTGACGCCGGCTCGGCGCCAGCCGGATCTTGAACATGTAGCGCAACTGTTCGGACACGTTCATGCCGCCGCCGTGCCAGATGCCGTGGTGGACGATGAGCAGGGTTCCGGCCGGACACACCACGTGCTGCTGGCCGCGGATGTTCTGGTAGCGGGCAATGGCCGCCTCACTGACGATGCGCAGATGGGATCCGGGCAGGAAGCGCGTGCCCCCCATGGCCGCCGTCACCGCGTGGGGGAAGTACAGCAACTGGATGTCGAAGGCCCGGCGCGGGTCGATGGTGGAATCCTGATGCCAATGCTGGGCCTTAGGCACCTGCTCCCGGCGCAGGTAAAAGCGCGGCGGAAAGGTGATGTGCAGGAAATGGTGATCGAGCCGGGAACCTGGCCCCACCAGACTCTCGATGGCGCCGCGAACCACCGGCAGGTCCACCAGGGCGCGCAGTGGCGTTCCCTGGCCATAGGCGTCATCGAGGGCCGTACCGGCCGCCACCACCGGCACGGCTGCCGAGCGCATGACCTTGCCGTAATGGGCCATGACGCTGTCCACCTCGCTCTCGGGAACGTCCCCCACCTGTTCGAGGAAGGCCCGGTTGACGGCCTCCGGGACGACAGCATCGAAGCGCAGGAATCCACGGGCCGCGAAATGCGCCATCTGGGCGGTGGTGAGCAGCGTCACGTCAGGAGGATGCATGGTCGACCTCGATCCACTTCTCGAACAGGAACTCGTATTTGAGGTAGCCGGTGCGGAACTCATCACCGGCGGCATGGGGCAGCAGGGGGCTGACCTGGAACAGCCGCCAGCCGTCGCGCAGGGCCTCCAGGCCACTGCCATAGGGCGGCTCGTCGCTGTCCCCGGCCATGGTTTCCCGCTTACCGGTGCCATCCCAGAACGACCAGGCCACCACCGCTGCATCGAGGGCGGAATGGGCCAGATAGAGCAGCAGCACCTGCTGTCGCATCGTCAGTCCTGTCATCTTCCCCTCCCCTGCTCTGGCCGCCATCCTGCTACAGTGACCGCTCCCGTTCGACCCTGAGGATTCCAAGCCCATGGCATCGGAAGCAAGGGAAGCCGGCTTACAGGGCTGGCGCCACTGGCGCCTGACCCGCGATCTCGACGACATCGTCTGGCTGACCATCGATCAACAGGGCGAGCGCGCCAACACGCTCGGCACCGCCGTCATCACCGAACTCGACGCGGCCGTGACCGCACTGGAGCAGCAGGGCGCCCGCGGCCTCGTGCTCTCGTCAGGCAAGTCCGGCAGCTTCATCGCCGGTGCCGACATCCGCGAGTTCGACGCCACCGACAGTGCCTCAGCCCTGCGCGCCCAGGTGGAACTGGTGCATGCCCTGTTCGAACGCTTTGCCATTCTGCCCTTTCCCAAGGTCGCCGCCATAGACGGTGCCTGCCTCGGTGGTGGCCTGGAGCTGGCACTGTGCTGCGACTGGCGGGTGGCCAGGGACGCCGATTCCACCCGCATCGGCTTTCCCGAGGTCAACCTCGGCATCTATCCCGGCTTTGGCGGTAGCGGCCGCAGCCTGCGTGTGGCCGGCGCCGTCGAAGCGATGAAGCTGATGCTGACCGGGCGCATGCTCACTGCGCCCGAGGCACGCAAAGCCGGGCTGATCGACGCGGTCAGTGCCCGCCACGGATCCCTGCGCTGGGACGCGCGGCGGGCGGTGCTCGGCAATCGCAAGCATCGCGGACCGGGCGTCATCGCCCGGATGGCGAGCTTCGGGCCCGCACGCAAACTGCTGGCGGGACAGATGCGCAAGCAGACTGCGAGCAAGGCCCGGCCCGAACACTACCCTGCGCCCTATCGACTCATCGACGCCTTCGAACAGGAGGGCGGCTCGGTGGCCGCCATGATCCGTGCCGAAGCCGAGAACGTTCCGGAGCTGCTGGTGGGCACCACTTCCACCCACCTGCGCCGGGTCTACCGGCTGATGGAGCGGCTGAAGGCCGAAGGCAAACGCAGCGATTTCGAAGCCCGCCGCGTTCACGTCATCGGCGCCGGCGTGATGGGCGGCGACATCGCCGCCTGGTGTGCCCTGCGCGGCCTGGACGTGACGCTGCAGGATCGGGAGATGAAATACATCGAGCCGGCCATCGAGCGGGCACAGAAGCAGTTCGCACGCCGGCTGAAGCGTCCTGCTGCCCTGGCTGCAGCGCGCACCCGGCTGCGCGCCGACGTGGAGGGGCGCGGCATCGAGCGCGCCGACGTGATCATCGAGGCCATCTTCGAGGACCGGGACGCCAAGCGCTCCCTGTTCGAAGGGCTGCGCGGACGGATTCAGGATCACACCATCGTCGCCACCAACACCTCTGCCATTCCGTTGGCCGAATTGGCGGATGCCCTCGATGAGCCCGGGCGCCTGATCGGCCTGCACTTCTTCAATCCCGTGGCGAGCATGCCGCTGGTGGAGGTGGTGCACGACACGGGCACCGATCCCAGGCGGGTGGCGGACGGCGCCAGCTTCGCCACGGCCATCGGCAAGCACGCCCTGCCCGTGACGGCCACGCCCGGCTTCCTGGTGAACCGCGTGCTGCTGCCCTACATGCGAGCCGCCATGCACCTGCACCGGGAAGGCATTCCCAAGGAGGCGCTGGACGCTGCTGCGGAACGCTTCGGCATGCCCGTCGGCCCGGTGGAACTCATCGACACCGTGGGCCTCGACGTGGGCCTGGGAGTCATGAAGACCCTGCTCGGGTCGGATGGAGACGCCGCGACGGCCGAGGATCGGCAACTGCTCGAAGCCATGGTGAAGGACGGCAAGCTGGGTAAGAAGTCCGGCGAAGGCTTCTACAGCTGGAAACAGGACAAACCCGAAAAAGACCGCCAGGCCGCCGACGGGCACGACCTCGATGCCCTTGCCAAAGCCATCATCGACCCCTTCCTCGAAGAATGTCAGGCCTGCCTCGACGATGGCGTGGTGGAGGATGCGGATCTGCTCGACGCCGGGTTGATTTTCGGCACCGGCTTTGCGCCGTTCCGGGGCGGCCCCCTGTGGTATCGCCGGCAGCAGTCATCCGGACCGACATCAAAGGAGAGCGGCGCTCATGAGTGACCTAAAGCGCATCGCCATCATCGGCGGCAGCCGCATACCGTTTTGCCGGTCCAATACGCTGTACGCCGACGAGACCAATCTGGACATGCTCAGCGCAGCCATCGAAGGCGTCGTGGGTCGTTTCGGGCTCCAGGGAAAGCAGCTCGACAAGGTCATCGCCGGCGCCGTGACGGTGCACTCCAAGGACTGGAATCTGGCCCGGGAAGCCCTGCTCTCCACCAGCCTGTCGCCGCTGACGCCGGGAGTCACCCTGCAGCAGGCCTGCGGCACCAGTCTGCAGGCAGCGTTGCTGGCCGGTGCCGAGATCGCCAGCGGCCAGATCGACTGCGCCATCGTCGCCGGCACCGACACCACCAGCGATCCACCGGTGGTGTTCCAGCGCCGCTTCGCCCAGCGCCTGCTGCGCCTGACCCAGGCCAAGCGCCTCGGGGATCGCCTGGCGGCACTGAAGGGCTTGCGGCTCGGTGAGCTCACACCCCAGGCACCCGTCAATGCCGAACCGAGAACCGGGCTGTCCATGGGCGAGCACTGCGAGCGCATGGCCCGAACCTGGCAGATCAGCCGCGAGGACCAGGATGCCTGGACCCTGGCCAGCCATCAGGCCGCCGCGGCGGCCTGGGATTCAGGCTTTTTCGATGAACTCGTGATCCCCCATGCCGGCGTGATGCGGGACAACAACATCCGCGCCGATGCCAGCCTGGAGCAGCTCGGCAAGCTCAAACCTAGTTTCGACCGCTCCGCTGCGGGGACGCTCACGGCAGGCAACTCCAGCACCCTCACCGACGGTGCGGCTGCGGTGCTGCTCACCTCCGAAGGCTACGCGCAGGAACATGATCTGCCCGTCGCCGCCTGGCTGCGGGCAGGCCGGACGGCGGCGGTGGACTTCGTCGATGCCGACGAAGGCCTGCTCATGGCGCCCACCGTGGCGGTGTCCGAACTGCTGTCGCGGACCGGACTCAGGCTGCAGGACTTCGACCAGTACGAACTGCACGAGGCCTTCGCGGCCCAGGTGCTGTGCACCCTGGCGGCCTGGGAGTCAGCAGACTACTGTCGCGATCGCCTCGGCCTCGCCGCTGCGCTGGGCAGCATCGAACGGCAGCGCATCAATCCCCAGGGCAGCTCCCTGGCCATCGGCCATCCCTTCGCCGCCACCGGCGCGCGCATCCTCGGCACCCTGGCGGAATCCCTGGCACAGAAGGGCTCAGGGCGAGGATTGATCTCCATCTGCACCGCCGGCGGCATGGGCGTAGCGGCCATCGTCGAACGCTGACGCGCGGTTCCGGCGCCAGGACAGGGGCAGCAGCACCCGGGTCAGGAGCAGCATCAGGACCCCATGCAGTCCTGCGTAGCCGAGCAGGCTCAGAACGAAGACCGCTTGCAAGTGCCCGGGCAGAACCCAGCCGACACCCAAGGCCAGGCCGAACCAGAACAGCAGTGCTCGCACCACGCGGGTGCTTTCCCGGCGCAGTGCGTAACCGAGGTCGAGGATGCGATAGCCGGCGGCGATGCAGCGCAGGGACAGATAGATCCCCGCCACCACCACCAGCAAGGTCAACAGCGCATTCATGCCGGCGCCTCCCCGGACAGCAGCCGTACCGTCCCGGCGCTCCCGTCCACTTCGATGAGATCTCCCGTGCCGATGCGCTCGGTGCAGCGCTCCACGTCCACCACGCAGGGCATGCCGTACTCACGGGCGACGGTCCCGGCATGGGAGAGAAAGCTGCCCACTTCCACCACCGCCGCTCCCGCCGTCAGGAACAGCGGCGTCCAGGCCGGATCGGTGAAGGGCGCCACCAGGATCTCCCCCGGCAGCAGGGTCGCATCCACCGTCGGGTCGATGATCACCCGCGCCCGGCCCCTGCATTGGCCGGGTGAGGCAGACAGTCCCCGCAAGAGCGTTCCCGCGTCCGCGGCGTATCGATCCGGCTCGAGGTCAATCTCGACCCCGATCGTCATCGGGGCCGTCATGCGTGCCCATTGCCTCTGCTCTCTGCGCCGATCAGCAAGCCGGTCCTGGATCGCCGGGGCAGCCATCTCACCGGCTGCGATGGCGTCGAGCTCCGGCAGCCGCAGCAGAAAGATGTCGTCCCACTTGCGCAGCAGGCCCCGCTGCAGCAGATCGGATCCGATGACCCGCAGTCGCCGCCGCAGGGCATCGAAGATGTGAATGTGGGCGAAGCGGGAGTTTTCCCGCAGCTTGAAGAAGTAGCCGACACGGGCGGCGGCGAAATCGATGAGGCGCCAGCGCCAGGCGGCGCGCCGGGGGGCTGCTGCCAACAGCCCCGCCCGCACCTGCGTGGCTGCAGCCTGCCGTGCTTCGAAACCGCGCTCCAGCCGACTGCCGGCATCTGTGGACATGGCCATCTGGTTGCGGATCATCATCAGTACCGGCAACGGATCTTCCCGCCAGCGCGCAACGCAGGGGTCGAGTTCCCGCAGAGCGCGATGACCGTGCACGACGAGAAAGCCTTCGAGCCCCGCAAGGAAGGAGGCGGCCTCCGGTTCGGCACGCAGGCGCGCAAGCGTCGCCTCGGCCGTGGTGGCGCCGTGAAGAATGGCTGCCACCGCTGCTGTCGTCCGCGCCAGAGCGGCCAGCCCTTCGATGGCCTGACCCATCTCTGCCGTGCGCACGCCCTGCCTGCCATGACTCAGGTGCACGGCCAGCTCCGGCGGCAGGTCCGGCGTCCAGCGCTGCAGCATCAGCCGAACGCAGCCCATCCAGAACGCCCCACGGATGGCCGTGATGTTGACCGCAATGGGCTGCAGTCCCAGCGGCGAAGTGAGTCGCGGCTGCATGGCCAACGTCG
Organism: Gammaproteobacteria bacterium; assembly: GCA_020832085.1. Classification (GTDB taxonomy): domain Bacteria; phylum Pseudomonadota; class Gammaproteobacteria; order Pseudomonadales; family Azotimanducaceae; genus SLTB01. Next base: position 27,399 of record JAFIFJ010000026.1, read on the forward strand.
TCAGCAAGGTCAGCGGGTCGATGTCAGGGTCGTCCGCCAGCCGACGGCTGTGCTCCGCGAAGCCATCCATGAAGTCGTCGGGCATGTTCCGCGAGCGTGCCAGCAGGGGGCCGAGCAGCAGCACAGCGAGCAACACGGCCGCCGTCAGCCGCAACAGACCCGGGATGGAGAGTCGCCTGCGCTCGGGCAGGATTGCGAACATGGAATACAGGTAGCGGGCGATTTCGGCATCGGTCATCACCCAGGGCATCAGGGGACGGTAGCCGGAGATGTCGGCGTAAATCCGCCCGTAGATGACCTTGAGCCGGGGACCCACCGCGCACTCCAGCAGATCGGCGAGCAGGGGCGAAATCGGACCGGAGAAGTTCTCCACCAGCGGCTTGGCGAGCACGAAGATCCCGGTGGGCAGCGCCGGGGTGACCGGGGCCGGCGGCGACGCCAAGGTCGTGACCGGGCGCGATTGCAGCACCCACAGGCGCTCCCCTGCCAGCGCCCACTCCACGTCCTGAGGACCACCGAAGGCCTCCTCACAGCGCAGAGCCATTGCGCAGACCTCGGCAAGGGCTTGGGGCAGCAGGGTCTCGCGCTCTCTCTCTTCATCGCTGACCGGCTGCAGGGTGCCGTCAGCGGCCACGGCCAGCTGTTTGCTGCCCAGGTGGCGTTCGAGTACGGCGAAATCGCTGCGCGCCACCCGGTACCGGTCCGGCGATACCCGACCGTCCAAGAGGGCTGCACCCAGGCCCCAGGTGGCTTCCACCACCAGATCATCTGTTGTCGTCACCGGATTCGCAGTGAAGGCGACGCCCGAGACGTCCGCCGCGATCAGTTCCTGCACGACCACCGCCATGGCCACGGTTTCGTCCGCAACCCCGTGGGTGGTCCGATACTGCAGGGCCTGCACCGTCCACAGCGACGCCCAGCAGGCCCGGATGTGATCGGCCAGGGTGCTGCCATCGACGAAATAGTAGGTGTCGTGCTGACCGGCGAAGCTGGCATCCGCCCCGTCCTCGGCCGTGGCGGAACTGCGCACGGCGCAGCGGAAGTCCTCCCCCCGGCCGGCGCTGAGTACCCGCCAGGCATCAGCAATCTCCCGCGCGAGGTCTGCGGGCAGCGCTGTGGACAGGAGCCTGCTGCGGCGTTCCACGCAGAATGCTTCGAGCTGATCGGCGCCGACGGCAACCGGCAGCCCGCCCGGGTCCGTCACTGCGGACAGAAACCTCGCATGTGCGGCAGCGCTAACGACAAAACCAGGGGGCACCGGCAGGCCAGCAGCACGGAGCCGGGCCAGATTGGCACCCTTGCCGCCGCAATGCCTTGGATCCTGTGCCTGTGCATCATCGAGACCGATGATCCAGTTCACTGGCTACGCTTCTCAGTGGATGACGCCGGCCTCCCTCAGCGCCGCCGCATCGAGGCCGAGTTCCTGAACAATCTCGTCGCTGTGCTGCCCGAACAGGGGGGCAGGATCGCTGACCCGCTGAGGGGTGCCCGACATCCGCGCCGCCGGACGCGGCTCGCGCACCCGACCGGCAACGGGATGATCGCGCTCCACGAAAATCTGGTTGTGTTTGACCTGGGGATCATCCGCCACCTCCTCGAGCTTGAGGATGGCCGAGGCCGGAACGTCGAACTCTTCGCAGCGCGCCAGAAAGACGTCAACGGTGGTCTCCGAGGCGTACTGGCGCATGAGCGTGACCAGTTCCATCAGATTTCCCATGCGGCTCTGCGCCGTCGCAAAACGAGGATCCTCCCCCATCTCCGGATGTCCCAGGGCAGCCACGAGTCCCTTGAACTCGGCATCGCTGACCGCGCCCGCAGAGACGTAGCCGTCAGCGAGTTCGGTCACCGCATAGTTGGAGCCGATGGTGGGGGACCGCTTGACGTCAACGTCCAGCAGCAACGCGTCCATGGCCGAGTCCGGCCACATGAAGGCGATGGCCGCATCGAGCATGGACACCACCACGTGCTGCCACGCTGCCTTGCCGGTGGCCCGTGAGAAGAGGGCCGACGTAATGGCCTGGGCTGCCGTGTAGGCGGTGGTCTTGTCACAGACCAGGGTCCGATACATGGAAGGAATCCCGGTGCCCGGGTCGGTCTGCACCGAAGCCAAGCCCGAACCCGCCTGAATCACGTTGTCGTAGACCCGCCGATGGCTGAAGGGACCATCGGGGCCATAGCCGGAGATGGAGGTGTAGATGAGGTTGGGGTTGAGCTTCGCCGCATCTTCGTAGCCCAGGCCGAGGCGCTCCATGGCACCGGGGCGGAAGTTCTGGATCAGGACGTCCGCCTCGCTGATCAGGCGCTTTAAGACGTCCAGCCCCTCGGGCTTCTTCAGATCGAGTACCAGGGAACGTTTGCCGCGATTGTTGTTGAGGAAGATCCCGGTGACGCCACCCTTGCTGCTGCCCAGGAAGCGCATGATGTCGCCCAGTCCGGGCGACTCCACCTTGATCACGTCCGCCCCCTGATCGGCCAGCATCATCCCGGCCAGCGGCCCGGAGATCATCACCGACAGATCCACCACCTTGATTCCGTCCAACGCACCCACTGCACTCATGGTCTGGCAACTCCCAAACAAACCTTCATGACTGACCGTCTTGTATACGACCACAACCCATGGGGCAAGGACGCCCCACTGCGGCCCTCCGGGCGTTTCGGACAACCCTCGATATCGCGAGCATTCAGGCCTGCCCGCTTGCGGTAGCGTGGACCATGCAGACATCCAGGACGATGGAGGGACCATGTCCAAGAGCGAACTGATTGCCATGGCGCGCCACAATCTTGCGCACCACGCCAACGGCACCATGGAACTGGCAGCGGACGTAGTCCGGATCCCGGCCGCCAACTACACGGACCCGGAACGCTTCGAGCTGGAGAAGGAACGCATCTTCAAGCGAGTCCCGCTGCTGCTGGCCGCCAGCTGCGAACTGCCGGAGCCCGGGGACTACAAGGCCATGGAGCCGGTCGGGGTGCCGGTGTTCATGACCCGCGATGGCGAGGGCAACGTCCGCGCCTTCCTCAACAGCTGCTCCCACCGCGGCGCCCAGCTGCTGGAAGGCAGGGGCCGCTCACGCCGCTTCATCTGCCCCTACCACGGCTGGTCCTTCGATCAGCAGGGCGCCCTGATGGGCATTGCTTCGAGCCACGAATTCGGCGACATCGACAAGAGCTGCCACGGCCTCACGCCCCTGCCGGTGGCCGAGCGCAGCGGGCTGATCTGGGTCATCCTGGATCCGGATTCCAAGCTCGACATCGACGCCTTCCTGTCCGGCTACGACAGCCTGCTCGGCCATTTCGGCTTTAAGACCTGGAACCTGTTCGAGTCCCGCACCGTGGCCGGCCCGAACTGGAAGGTGGCCTACGACGGCTACCTGGATCTCTACCATCTGCCGGTGCTGCACAAGAACACCATCGGCGGCGATCGCTCGCCCCAGGCCAACTACTACGCCTGGGGTCCGCACCAGCGGGTGATCTCCCCGAACCGCTTCGCCCATCTGGCCGAACTGCCCGAATCCGAGTGGCCCATGGCCGACCTGATGACCGGCGTGTGGACCATTTTTCCCCACATCT
>JAFIFJ010000028.1 GCA_020832085.1 Gammaproteobacteria bacterium
GTTGCGCGCCATCCATGGCGCGCCCCGCTTCGCGGCGCACTGCGTGCGACGCATTTCGCTGTTGAGCGCCGTCCATGGCGCTCACCCTGCGGGCGCTGCGCGACCTGTTTCGCTCCAGGCGAAACAGGCCAGACGAAATGCGCCCACAGTCAGCGCATCGCAAGTTTCTTCCGCGACAGCGCGAACGAACGTTGTTGGCGAACTCCCCCTGTTATGCTGCCGAGTGGGCCTTGCTTTGGCAGGGCACCCGGCGGCTACGACAATCGCTATCGCTATCGGTATCGCTATCGCTATCGCTATCGGTATCGGTATCGGTATCGCTATCGAACCCGATCCCGATCCCGACCAGTGGATACCAAGAAAATGCTCCAGAGCGACGATTCCAGCTCCGTGCAGCCATCACCGAATCCCTTTTTCGAGGCAGACGCCCTGCCCTACGGGATGCCAGCCTTCGACCGCATCACCGACGAGCACTTCCGGCCCGCCATGGAACGCGGCATGGCCGAGCAGCTGCGGGAGATCGCCGCCATCGTCGGCAGCAACGAGCCGCCGACCTTTGCCAATACCATCATCGCGCTGGAACGCAGCGGCGGGCTGCTCAATCGGGTCAATCGGGTGTTCGGCAATCTCAACAGCGTCGACACCAACCCCGAGCGCCGCACCATCCAGCGCGAGATGTCACCGCGACTGGCCGCACACCGGGATACGATTCTGCTCGATTCGCGGCTGTTCGGTCGCATCGAAGCACTCTACGAACAGCGCGAGAGCCTCGATCTCGACCCCGAATCCCTGCGGCTGCTCGAGCGCTACCATCTGGACTTCGTCCGTGCCGGCGCACGCCTGACCGAGTCGAAACAGCAGCGGTTGCGGGAGATCAACGCTGAACTGGCCGACCTCTCCACCAGCTTCAGCCAGAATGTGCTGGACGAGGTCAACGACTCAGCCCTCATCTTCCACCACGAAAACGAACTGCGTGGGCTCGATGCAGGCAGCATCCGCGCAGCGGCTGCAGAAGCCCGGGAGCGTGGTCTGGATGGTCAGTACGTGCTGCGGCTGCAGAACTTCTCCAACCCGCCGCAGCTCGTGCACCTGCATGATCGTGACGTTCGCCAGCGCCTGATGGCCGCCTCGCTGGGTCGCGGCGCCCGCGGCAACGAATTCGACAACCGGGACATCGTTGCCCGTACCTTCCGGCTCCGCGCCGAGCGCGCCGCCCTGCTGGGTTACGACAATCATGCCCATTTCGTCCTCGAGGATCAGACCGCCCGGACGGTGGCTGCCGTCAACGACCTGCATGGCAGCCTGACGCCTGCCGCCGTGGCCAATGCCCGCCGGGAAGCGGAGGCCCTGCAGGCCCTGATCAACGAAACCGAAGCCGAGCCCTTCGAACTCGCGGCCTGGGACTGGCAGTACTACGCCGAACGACTCCGCCAGCGCCGCTTCGACTTCGACGACGAGCAGATCCGGCCCTACTTCGAACTCGACAGCGTGCTCGTCAACGGCGTGTTCTACGCCGCCGAGCGCCTCTACGGACTGACCTTCGAGGAACGCCACGACCTGCCGACCTACCACCCCGACGTGCGTGTGTTCGAGGTCTTCGATCGCGACGGCGAGCCCCTCGCGCTGTTCCTCGGCGACTTCTACGCCCGGTCGGCCAAGCGCGGCGGCGCCTGGATGAACTCCTATGCGGTGCAATCAGAACTGCTCGGTGGACGGCCCGTCGTCGGCAATCACCAGAACATCCCCAAGCCGCCAGCGGGAGAGCCCACGCTCATGACGCTGAGCGAGGTCACCACCATGTTCCACGAGTTCGGCCATGCCTTGCATGGCCTGTTCTCCAACGTCACCTACCCGCGCTTCGCCGCCACGGCCGTGCCCCGGGATTTCGTCGAGTATCCCGCCCAGGTCAACGAGATGTGGGCCGTCTGGCCCGAGGTGTTGGCCAACTACGCGCGCCACCATGAAACCGGTGAGCGGCTGCCCCAGGATCTGCTCGAGCGGGTGCTGGCTTCACAGCAGTTCAACGAGGGATTCCGGACCACTGAGTATTTGGCCGCTTCGATCATCGATCAGGCCTGGCACCAGCTGACTGCGGAGGAAATCGTCGACGCCGAGGACGTGCCTGCTTTCGAGGCCGAAGCCCTGGCCGCGGCCGGTATCGACTTCGCTCCGGTACCGCCCCGCTATCGGACGCCGTACTTCTCCCACATCATGGGCGGCTACGCCTCGGGCTATTACGCCTACATCTGGAGCGAGGTTCTCGACGCCGACAGCGTGGCCTGGTTCGAGGACACCGGCGGGCTTGAACGCGCCAACGGCGATCATTTCCGCGCCACCGTGCTGTCCCGGGGCGGCAGCGTCGATGCCATGACGCTCTACCGCAGTTTCGCCAGCCGCGAACCGGACATCAGGCACCTGCTGGAACGGCGCGGCCTGCTCGGCGAGCCGTGATGCCCGGCAACTGGTCAAAGCGCGAGGTGACAGCCGGGACTGTGCCCGTGTACAAAGACCTTCATCCTTGAAGGCAGACGCAGAGGGCCCTTCCCCATGATCATCATTTCCGCAACCCTGGACTTCGCCAGCGAGGCCGACCGCGATCGCGCCGTCGAGCTCACGACACCGATTCAGGCCGCCACCCGCGACGAGGAACCGGGGTGCCAGGCCTACTGTTTTGCACCGGACCCGGTGGTGAAGAATCGCATCCAGGTCTATGAGCTCTGGGACGACGGGCCGACCCTGGCCGCACACTTCAAGCACGAGAACTACGAAGCCATGAAGGTGGCCCTGCAGAAGGTGGGCATCACCGGCACTGAGAATCAGATGTACCTCATCGACGCCCATGAGCCGGTCTACGACGCCAACGGAGGCGCCCGGGAAACCTTCTTCAACGGTCGGGCCTGAGCCATGGCCGTGGGACACGCCGACGCGAAGGTGATCGATCTCCACGCCCATGTGGTCCTCGAGGACGCATTCGGACTTGCCGGTCCCCATGGCCCGGAACTGGCCCGGACCGAAGACGGCGTGCCCTACTTCCGCATCGGCAGCTACCGCATGCAGCCCATGGACTACCGCGGCACCATCTTCATGGACGTGGAGAAGCGCCTGGAACGGATGCGGGAGGCGGGCATCGATCTGCAATTGCTGTCGCCCAATCCACTGACCATGTTCCATCGCATCGAGGCGGAACACGCCATCCGCTTCTGCCGCGCCCACAACGACGCCATGGCGGAGCTGGTGGCCCGGCATCCCGATCACCTGCTCGGCGGTATCGCGCTGCCCATGCAGGACGTTCCGGCTGCGATCGCCGAGCTCGATCGCAGCGTGAAGCAGCTCGGTCTGGTGGCTGCCTGCACGGGCACCGACTATCCGGTCACGCTGGATGCGCCGGAACTCGACGACTTCTACGCCGCTCTGGTGGACCTGGACGTGCCGCTGTTCCTGCACCCGGCATCCACGGGCGGGGCCGGTGGCCCCGATGATGCCCGCCTCGGCCGTTTCGACTTCACGCTTCTGCTGGGCTATGCCTACGAAGAGACCCTCGCCACCGCGACTCTGATCTTCGGTGGCGTACTCGACCGGCATCCCAGGCTCGACGTCTGCGTTTCCCACGGTGGTGGCGCCATGCCGTTTCTGATCGAGCGCTTCGAGGGCATGTCGCGATTCCGCGCCTGGGCACCGGAGTCGGTCAAGGAGCATGGTTTCGCCGGCATGCTCAAGCGGCTGTGGTTCGATGCCCATGTGGATGGTGCCGCCGCCGTGGAGATGCTGGTGGAAACCGTGGGTCGGGAACGGTTGGTCTACGGCACGAACTTCGGCGGCTGGGACGCCCCGAAGCAGGCTGACGCCCTGGCGGCCGAGCTGACCCCCAATGCCCGTCGCCTGATGCGCCTGGATCGCAGCGCGTGAGGGCCTCCGTCACGAGCATCGCGCAGCCATGCGTAACCCCGGAATGCAGCGAGACGCCATGGTGAGAGATCTCCCGACGTGCTGCGCAGGGAAGCGATGGCGTGGCCTTCGATAGCAGTTGTTCAGATCGGCCCTCTGCACTGCGCTGCGGGAGCTTTCCCACAGAGGTGTCCTGATCAGCCCAGGTCGGTCACACTATCTCCATCGTTACCGGCCAGGTTCACCATGTCCCTGCGCAATGCCCTCATCGATCCCAGCGAGCTCGCCGTATCTGAACCCCTGCGGTTGACGCCGGTATCTCCTGCCTTTGCCCGCTACCGTGTGCTGGCGCTGGCACTGCGATGGCTGGTCGCCGGGGCCGTGGCGCTGGCGACGATGCCGGATCTGGCCGAGGCTGAACCGGGCCTGGTGTTCTGGCCGCTGGGGCTCACGACCCTGGCCCTGCTGCATCTGGCTTGTGCGTGGCGCGAGGCCCGCAGCCGATCCTGGGGAATTCGCCATCACGATCTGCTCTACGCCAGCGGTCTGATCCAGCGTCGCCTCACGGTCCTGCCCTGCAATCGCATCCAGCACGTCGAAACGGCAAGCGGCCCGCTGGAACGAAGGTTCGGACTGCTGCGTCTGACCTGCTTCACCGCGGGAGGCCTGAGTGCTGATCTGGTGGTCCGAGGGCTGATGTCTCATGACGCAGAGCGTGTGCGACAGTACCTTCTCGGCCGCATTCATGAGCTCGATGCGGATGCTGCCCCGCCCCTGGAGCACGACCCGGACCCGGCACCATCATGATCAGCGGCACCTGGCACAGGCTGTCGCCCCTGGCCGTGGTCTACCTGTTCCTGCGTGGGACCATCGGTATCGCCAGAGAGAACCTCCCGCTGCTGTTCGGGGCCGGTGCCGGAGTGGCGCTCTTCGATGCCATCGGACTGCGCGAAGTGGCCCTCCTGGCCGCAGTCCTGCTCATCATCGGCTTCGTGGTAGCCCTGCTGCAGTACCGGCGTTTCATGTTCCGTATCGACGGCGATCTGCTGCTGGTGCGCAAAGGCATCCTCGAACAGAGTGAACTCAAGGTGCGCAGCGCCCAGATCCAGCAGGTCATGGTCGAAGCACCCTGGCACCTGCGCGCCTTCGGTCTCGTGCGCTTCAGCGTCGATACGCCCGGCGGTGCAGCCACCGAGGTCGAGCTGCCCGGAATCCGACCCGCCACCGCAGAGGCACTGCGAAGGGCTCTGGAGCCGGAAGGGCGTGTGCTCGATCCGGCCGCCGCGCCGACTCCGAACCGGATTGCCCTGCACCGGGCGTCGGGGATCGATCTCGTGCTTCATGGTCTGGCGAACAACTACGCCTGGGTCGCGCTGGCTGCGCTGATGCCGCTGTTCCATCGCCTGAGCCGAAGCCACGAGGAACGTCTGGCGGAATTCGATCTGCCGCCCTGGCTCGAGGTCCTCCTGGAGCAGCCGTTGCTTGCTGCAGGCGGCGGCCTCGCAGCCATGCTGCTGACGCTGATGGTCGCTTCAGTGATCATCGCAGTGCTGCGATTTCATGGCTTTGTTCTGGAGCGCGATGGCGGCCGCAACATGCCCCCGCGGTTTCGCCAGACCAGCGGATGGGCCAGCAGGCGTGAACAGATTCTCAATGGCGCAAGACTGCAGGTCGTCGAACATGTGCAGACGCCCATCGGTCGCCTGCTCGGCCGCAGCCACCTGCTGTGTCGACAGATCGGCAGTGTTCAGATCGAGCAGGATCCTGGCGGCCAGCTGTTCATCATCCCTGGCCTGACCGCCCGGAAGAGTGCGGACCTGCTTGCCGAACTCTGGTCCGGGAGAGCATCAACGGCCACCCTGGAGCGGGTGCATCTCCACTACCGCCGCATCATGTGGCTGCGCCTGACCGGGGTCGCGGCGGTCCTGCTCGGCGTCATCGCCGGACAGGTAGACGATTGGCGCTGGTGGCTGCTCATGCTGGTGTTCACGCCGCTGTTCGCCGGCCTGGCCCACCTGCGATGGCTGAGTGTCGGCTATGCGATGCGCGATGGTTGGCTGCAGATACGCGTCGGGCTCCTCGGACGCCGCACGTCCCATTTCCCGGCCGCCAATGTCCAGCGCATCCAATTGCGGCAGAACTGGTTTCAGCGTCGCCGCAAAGTCGCGGATCTGATCCTGACCCTGGCCACCGGCCCGATCACAGTGCCCTGCCTGCCCGAGGAACGGGCCTGGGGCATGCTCGAAGACGTCCTGGAGCGGATCGAGGGACCCGTTCTGCCGGCAGTTGCCTGACCTCTTCTCCCCCACGCCCGGGCCGTCATCAGCTCAGTGCTTTCTCCAGCCGGCCTGCTGAGCTTGATGATCCTGTCATGGTCCTGCCCGTGAGGGCTTGGCGCAGGAAGTTGGCAAACTGGTCGATGATCAGGTACATGCAGGGGACGACGAGCAGCGTGAGGAACATGGCACCAAGCAGACCGCCGACCACGGTCAGCGCCAGTGGCTGCATGATCTCCGCACCCTGACCCAGTCCCAGCGCCAGCGGCGTCATGCCCAGCACCGTGGTCAGGGTGGTCATGAGGATGGGCCGCAGGCGCACTGCCCCGGCGGCCACCACCGCGCGGCTGACGCAGAAGCCGCGGCCTCGTCCGATCTCGATGTACTCCACCAGCAGAATGGCGTTGTTGACCACGATGCCCACCAGCAGGATCACCCCGATGAGCACCGGAGCCGACAGGGGGGTCGCCGTCAGGGTCAGCGCCAGGGCCACCCCAATCAGTGCCAGGGGTGCCGTGGCCAGGATGACCAGCGGGTTGCTCAGCCGTTCGTACTGCACCGCCAGTACCACGAACACCAGAAACAGGGCCAGCGCCACCACGGTGGTGAGTTCGCGATTGGTTTCCTCGATGGTCTCCCATTGCCCCGAGAAGACCAGGCTGTAGCCCTCGGGAATGTCCATGTCGCGCAGCCGTGCCTGGGCTTGGGCCACCACGGTTCCCACGTCCGCCACCGCCGTGTTGACGTTGCCGGTGACGCGCTGGATCCGACTCTGATTCTCCCGCTCGATGTGGGCGGGCCCCTCGCCGAGTTCGAAGGTGGCGAGGTCCCGCAGCATGATGGGTTCGCCGGCATCGCCCCGGAACAGAATCACGTTGCCGAGACCTTCGGCATCTGCTACGGCCGTGCGCGGCAGCCTTACCCGGATGTCATAGTCCTGGGTCCCGGTCTGGAACCGCGTCGGCACCACACCATCCACGGCGTCGCGGATGGCCCGACCCACCTCGGAAACCCGCAGGCCGAGACTGGCTGCGCGATCACGATCGACCTGGATACGGAACAGCGGACTCTGATCCTCGCGCCCGATCTCCACACCCTCGAGGCCTGGAATGCCCCGCAGACGCCCACTCATCTCCCGAGCCAGACCCTGCAGCGTGCTCAGGTCATCACCGACGACCATCACCGCGAAGTCATCACCGGAGGTGGTGAATCGCAGCCCCTGAATCGACGGCGGACGCACGGAAATGCGCGCTCCAGGAAGATCCAGCTGATCGAGCCTGCGCTGGGCTTCCGCCACCCAGGCCCCTGCGCTCATTTCCGGGCGCTGTCCCCTCGGCAGCAGCTGCACCGTTGAATTCATGGTGCCTGGACGCTCGTTGATGACGCCGCCGCCGAGGTGACCGCCGACCAGGGTGAAGCGGGATTCCACATGGGGCATGTCCCGGATCACCGCTTCCACCTGCCGGGCGGCGGCGTTCGTCTCGGCAGGTGGCGTGCCACGGGGCAGCACCATGCGCACGCTGACACCGCCGTCGTCCACCTGGGGCAGAAACTCGTTCCCGAGCCCGTCCGCCAGCCGCAGGCTGCCCGCGAGAGCCAGCATGGCCACCCCGATGACCAGCCAGCGGAATCGCAGGATCCGCGGCAGCATTCCCCGGTATCCGCGACGCAGGGCGAGGATGCCGCGGTTGAACGCGCGCAGCGGCAGGGATCGCTCGAGACCGCTTTCGAAGCGCAGGTGACCCAGCAGCGCCGCCAGCATGGGCACCAGGGTCAGGGCTGCCAGCAGCGTCGCGATGATGGCAAAGGAGATGGTGAAAATCAGATCCCGGAAGATCAGCGCCGCCATACCCGAGATCAGCAGCAGGGGCAGGACTGCGGCCAGGTTGGTCAGGGTCCCTGCCGTGATGGCCGACGCCACTTCCCTGGCTCCGTCATGGGCGGCCTGCTCCGCGGGCTTGCCGAGCTGTTCTTTGTGTCGATAGATGTTCTCCAGCATGACGATGGCATTGTCGAGCAGCAGCCCGACGCCCAGGGCGAGGCCGCCCAAGCTGATGATGTTCAGGGTCAGGCCGCTCACGCCCATGAGCGCGAACGTAGCCATCAGCGCGATGGGAATGGAGACTCCGATGATCAGGCTCTTGCGGAAGCTGCCCAGGAAAAGCAGCACCAGCAGCATGGCCAGGGCACCCCCCAATCAGCGCGGCCGAAGCGACGCTGCGCAACGCACCGCGGATGAAAAAGGATTGATCCGTGATCGCTTCGAACTCGATGTCATCGGGGATGAATCCGGATCTCCGCAGCCGCTGCACGGTGGCATTGATGGCGTCCGTCACCGCCACGGTATTGGCCTGAGGAAGCTTGAAGGCGGCCAGCTGGGTGGCCGGTGTATCGCCGAGGCGCACGAACAGGCGCTGCTCGCGGTGGCCGTCGCGCACCTCGGCCACCTCGTCGAGACGGATCCGCGCTTCGCCGCGGCCAGGCAGGGTCAGCATCATCGATGCGACGTCGGCTGCGGAGGTGAACAGGCCATCGGTCTTGGCCATGACGTCGAAGGTGGAGGACGTCAGCCAGCCACCGGCAATGTCCACGTTCTCCTGGGCCAGCGCATCCGCCACAGCAGCCAGGGTGAGGCCGTAGGAACGCAGGCGATCCTGGTCGACGATGACCGCCATCTCCCTGACCATGCCGCCAGCCGCCTGGACGCTGGAGACTCCCTCGATGGCGATGATCTGGGGGGCGAGCTGATTCTCGAGCCAGTCGTGAACCTCCACCTCGGAGCGCAGCCGGGAAGTGAAGCCTGCCAGCCAGACCGGATCCTGGGCCGGATCGAACTTGTACAGCCGGGGCGGGTCGATGTCCTGGGGCAACTGAGTTCGTGCCAGTTCCAGGAAGCGGGAGGCATCCTGCAGCGCCACGTCGAGGTTGGTGCCGTAGGAGAAACGCAGGTTGACGTTGGTGCGACCCTCCGAGGCGCGGCTGTCGATGCTGACCAGGTTCTCCACCGCCGCCAGGTTGCGTTCCAGCACCCGCGTCACCTGCTCCTCCATCACCTCCGGGGCCACCCCGGGGTAGTTGACGGTAACCCGGATCAGGGGAAACTCGACTTGCGGCAGCAGGTCGATGGGAAGCCGATCGATGAAGAACAGCCCCAGGACGAAGACCACCGAGGCCATGGCCAGGGTGCCCACGGGGCGGCGGATGGCGCCGTTGACGAAACCGCCCGCCGATCGCTGCCCTTGCTCCTGCACTTGCTCAGCCATGCTCACTCCCGCCAACCGACGATGCGCACGCGTTCACCCTCACGCATGTCGATGGGATTGCTGGCCAGCACCAGCTCACCGGATTGAAGTCCCTCGGTGATCTCGGTCCATTGGCCGCGCGTGACACCGGGTTTAACGTCCCGGCGCTCGAGCTGATTGTCGGCAATGACGTAGACGTAGCGCAGTTCTGCGTCCTCGCCGATGGCCGCCGCGGGCACGGCCAGCACGCCGGGGCGGGGATCCACCTGCAGCCGAACCCGGGCCAGGAATCCAGGCTGCACCCCCAACTGAGTCGCTTCCGGCGGCAATTCGAGTTCCACCGGCAGCAGTCTGCTCAGTGGGTCTGCCGCCGGAAAGACGCGATTGATGCGTGCCTCGAGGTCCAGATCCGGGAGGGCATCGATGCGCACCCGGGCCGTTTCGCCCACTTGCAGATGGACCACGTCGCGCTCGGACACCAGTGGTCGCAGCACGAGCCGCTCGAGGACTGCGAGTTCGAACAGCACGTCCTGGGCATCCACGGACTCACCGGATTCCACGTGGCGCGCCGTGATGACCCCGGCGTGGGGTGCGCGCACCACGCCGAAGGCGAGTCGGGTCTCCCAGACCTGCCGCGCCGCCTCTGCGACTTCGACGGCCATTTCGGCCCGATCGAGCTCGTTCTGGCTCACCGCATTGGTCTGGCGCAGGCGCCGCATGTTGTCCAGTTCCAGACGCGCGAAACGGGCCTCGGCACGGGCTCTTGCGGCCTCTGCCGCCTGTTCCGCAGTGTCGAAGCGCGCCAGGACGCCACCCTCCTCGACCCGATCACCCTCCTCCACCAGCACGGCGTCGAGGTATCCGCTCATGCGGCTCGGAATGCGCACGGTCACATGGGGCTGAACCGTGGCCACCAGATCCACGCGCCGGGTCAGGTCCCGCGGTGCCAGTTCCACCGCAGCCACCGGACTGCTGCGAGGTGCGCTCTCGGCCGAAGTGTTGTCATTGGCGTTGCCGCTGCAGCCGGACAGCAGTGCCGCCGCCACCAGCAGGCCGATGCAGACGCGGACGCCGACGCGGGCTGCGACGCGAATTCCGTAGGGGCCGGGAGTGACCCGGTGGGTGGGGGCAGGACACATGCGACGCTTTCCAGCGGGCAGCGTCCTCCGCTGCCGGCTCGGTACCAGACCTTTGAAGAACCGGCGCTCATGCCTTCGATAGCCGGAATGAATCCGGAAGCCTTGCACAGATCCCTCACCGCTGGCCAATGCTTCCCGGTCAGCCTGCATTCATGACGCCATGGTAATCAAGCAGCGCACCCTGCCGATTCACTGCGGCGAGGCAGCGGCTGGGCTGCACCTTGAGCTACCATAGGCAGTCGTCACTCGGAGGTGCCATGCGACTCCCGTATCTGCTGTTCTCCCTGGCCTGCTGCCTGCTGGCCGCTTCCGCTGCGGCTCAACCCATGGCCACGGTGACGATTCATGGCGCAGAGCCACGCCACTTCGCGGTGGAGGTGGCCGCCACGGCAGAGTCCCGCAGCCAGGGGCTGATGTACCGAACCGAGCTCGCAGACGACGCCGGCATGCTGTTCATCTTCGAACGCCCGGCGGAGGTGGCGTTCTGGATGCGCAACACCTACATCCCGCTGGACATGATCTTCGTCGATCGGCGCGGCCGCATCGTGCACATCCACGCCCAGGCCCAGCCCCACGACGACACCCTCATCTCATCGGGTCAGCCGGTCACCCATGTTCTGGAGATCAACGGCGGGCTCGCTGAAGAACTGGGTATCGAGACCGGCCAGCGCATGACCATCACCTGGCCGGAGCTGACAGCCGGCCAGGCCGAGTGACGCTGCGATTCCGTCACTCTCTGTAGTAATGCTTGAAGCAGAAGTTCGTGGCTTCCACGAAACCCGGGACGGATCCGCAGTCGAAGCGGCGGCCCTGGAATTTGTAGGCCATCACGCAGCTTTCCCGAGCCTGGGTCAGCAGCGCGTCCGTGATCTGAACCTCACCATTCTTGCCCGGCGGCGTCTGCTCGATGATGTCGAAGATGTCAGGCGTCAGAATGTAGCGCCCGATCACTGCCAGATTGCTCGGCGCCTCCTCCGCAGGGGGCTTTTCCACCATGTCGGTCACGCGGATGATGTTGTCGCTCACCGCTTCACCGGCGACCACCCCGTAGGATGAGATCCGCTCCTGGGGCACTTCCATGACTGCCACGATGCTGCAGCGGAACTGGCGATAGAGTTTGGCCATCTGGGCCAGCACGCCGTCGCCACCCTCGTTCAGGCACAGGTCGTCGGCCAGCACCACGCCGAAGGGGTTGTCACCCACCAGCGGTCGCCCCATGAGGATGGCGTGCCCGAGGCCCTTCATTTCGTTCTGGCGGGTGTAGGAAAAGGTGGCCTGATCGATGAGACCACGGACGTTGCGCAGCAGCTCTTCCTTGCCGGTGCCGGCGATCTGATGCTCGAGTTCGTAGCTGACGTCAAAGTGATCCTCGAGGGCCTGCTTGCCCCGACCGGTGACGAAGCACATCTCATCCATGCCGGCCTCGACGGCCTCTTCGACCCCGTACTGCACCAGCGGCTTGTTGACGATGGGCAGCATTTCCTTGGGCATGGCCTTGGTGGCTGGAAGAAAGCGGGTGCCGTAGCCGGCAACGGGAAACAGACACTTCTTGATCATGAACGGTCCTCGTTGAACGATGCAGTTGGGTCAAGCATACCGCGCCCGGCGTGAATCGGTCGTGACCTGGGTTGCGGTACAGGCTAACGTCCTGTTTCGACCCAGGGAGAGCAGCCATGAGTGAACACATCCGACTCGAAGTCGATGACGGCATCGGCATCTTGCGCATCGACCGGCCCGCGAAAAAGAACGCCATGACCTACGCCATGCTCGGCGCCTTTCTGGAACAGGTGGCGGCCATCGCCGAGGATGATGCCATCCGGGTGGTGATCTTCACCGGCGTTCCCGGCGCCTTCTGCGCCGGCACCGACCTGGCTGACCTGGCCACCATCCCCGGCACCGAACGTGGGGTCCGCGGGCGTGCGGACGAGGAGGATCGCTGGTGGCCCCTGATCAAGTGTGGCAAACCGGTGATCGGCGCCATCGATGGTCCCGCCGTGGGCATGGGAGCCGAACTCAGCAGCCAATGCGATCTCCGACTCGCCACGCCGCGGGCCCGCTTCGCCTGGAACTTCGTCCATCGCGGCCTGGTGCCGGATACCGGTGCCGGCAGCTGGCTGCTGCCACGGCTGATCGGGCCTCAACAGGCCCTCAAGCTGCTCTACACAGGGGACTTTCTCAGCGCCGAGCAGGCCCTGGAGATGGGCTACGTGCTGGAGCTGGTGGAGCCGGAGCGGCTGCTCGACCGTGCCCTCGAGCTGGCCAGGCGCATCCTCAGCGGGTCACCCTTCGCCCAGCAGCGTCTGAAGTCCCTGGTCTACGAGGGCCTGCAGCGGGATGTGCCGGCGCACATGACCGCCCACGTCGAGGCCCTGAGCGCCTGCTTCAAGTCTGACGACCATCGTGAGGGGGTGGCCTCCTTCCTCGAACGCCGGCCGCCAAAGTTCACCGGCACGTGACCACCGCTCGGGCCCTTCAGTCTGCGCTGAATGTCATCCAGATCGGCGCATTTCGCTGCGCGAAATAGCGTTCTCCCACAAGTTGGCAGCGCCGTCTTTGTGGGAGAGTCCTAATCGCGCAGCGATTGGACCGATCGCGAGGCGCCCTGCCGAAGCTGAAGGCGCTGCCTTCGCTGCACGGCATCCAGATCGGCGCATTTCGCTGCGCGAAATAGCGCTCTCCCACAAGTTGGCAGCGCCGCCTTTGTGGGAGAGTCCTAATCGCGCAGCGATTGGACCGATCGCGAGGCGCCCTGCCGAAGCTGAAGGCGCTGCCTTCGCTGCACGGCATCCGCATCGGCGCATTTCGCTGCGCGAAATAGCGCTCTCCCACAAGTTGGCAGTGCCGTCTTTGTGGGAGAGTCCTAATCGCGCAGCAATTGGACCGATCGCGAGGCGCTCTGCCGAAGCTGAAGGCGCTGCCTTCGCTGCACGGCATCCGCATCGGCGCATTTCGCTGCGCGAAATAGCGCTCTCCCACAGCGCGGTCGTGGCATCCCTGCTGCGAGCTCTGGCACCAGGGAACTGAGATGCGGTTGACCTGAGTCAAGGTCATGACGGACCCTGTGCGCTCTAATGCCCGCGTCCGCGAACGGCGTCCACCGCCGCCCCCTGCCTGGGACCTGACCGCATGGCCAATCCGCACATTGCGAAGCACCCCGAATACGACTACGACACCGTTCGCCTGTTCTGCATCGCCACCATTATCTGGGGCGTGGTGGGTATGGCCGTGGGTGTGCTCATTGCCGCCCAGATGGTCTGGCCGGTGCTCAATACGCCCTGGGAATGGTTCCACTTCGGGCGCCTGCGCCCGCTGCATACCAATGCGGTGATCTTCGCCTTCGGCGGCAGCGCACTGATGGCCACGTCTTACTACGTGGTCCAGCGCACCTGCCAGGTACCGCTGTTCTCGCCCTTCCTGTCCAAGTTCACGTTCTGGGGCTGGCAGACGGTCATCGTCGCGGCCGCCATCACGCTGCCGCTGGGGCTCACCACCACCCACGAGTACGCAGAACTCGAATGGCCCATCGACATTCTCATCGCCCTGGTCTGGGTGGCCTACGCGGTGAACTTCATCGGCACCATTGCCAAGCGCAAGCCCAACCACATCTATGTGGCGAACTGGTTCTTCATGGCCTTCATCCTGGCTGTGGCCATCCTCCACATCTTCAACAGCATTCAGTACCCGGTGAGCCTGTGGAAGTCCTATTACGTCCCTTCCGGGGCCATCGACGCCATGATCCAGTGGTGGTACGGGCACAATGCGGTGGGCTTCTACCTGACCGCAGGCTTCCTCGGCATGATGTACTACTTCGTGCCCAAGCAGGCGGAGCGGCCGATTTACTCCTACCGGCTGTCCATCGTCCACTTCTGGGCCCTGATCGCCATCTACATGTGGGCCGGCGCCCACCACCTGCACTACAGCGCGCTGCCGGACTGGGCCCAGAGCCTGTCCATGGTGTTCTCTCTGATTCTGCTGTTCCCCTCCTGGGGCGGCATGATCAACGGCATCATGACCCTGTCAGGCGCCTGGGATAAGTTGCGCACGGACCCCATCCTGAAGTTCCTCGTCGTGTCGCTGTCGTTCTACGGACTGGCGACCTTCGAGGGGCCGATGCTGTCCATCAAGACCGTCAACGCCATGTCCCATGCCACCGACTGGACAGTGGGTCACGTCCACGCCGGCGCCCTGGGCTGGGTCGCCATGATCACCTTCGGCGCCATGTACCACCTGATTCCCATCATGTACGGGCGCAAGCAGGGGCAGATGTACAGCATCGCGCTGATCAACCTGCACTTCTGGCTGGCCACCATCGGCACGGTGATCTACATCGCCTCCATGTGGGTCAACGGACTCATGCAGGGGCTCATGTGGCGGGCCGTGAACGAGGACGGGACCCTCACCTACACCTTCGTCGAATCGCTGGAGGCGAGCATGCCCGGCTACATCGTCCGCACCATCGGTGGCGCCTTGTTCCTGGCCGGCATGCTGGTGATGGCCTGGAACGTCTGGTGCACCAGCCGCGGGCTCTGGCGTGAAGACGACGACGCCACGGCGCTCGACCCTACCCTCGACACTGCCGCCGCACCGGCGAGGGGGTAACGGACATGCCCATGCTCACCCACGATCGCATCGAACGTCATACCGGGCTCATGGTCGCCCTGATTCTGGTGGTCATCAGTTTCGGAGGCCTGGTGCAGATCCTGCCCCTGTTCAGTGACCGGGAGCTGACGGAGCCCATCGAGGGCATGACGCCGCTCACGGCCCTGGAACTTGAAGGCCGCGACATCTACATCCGCGAAGGCTGCCACGTCTGCCACACCCAGAAGATTCGTGCCCTGCGCACGGAGGTGGAGCGCTACGGTCACTACTCCGTGGCCGGCGAGTTCGTCTGGGACCATCCCTTCATGTGGGGTTCGAAACGCACCGGGCCGGATCTCGCCCGGGTCGGCGGCCGCTACAGCGACGACTGGCAGCTGCAGCACCTCTACGATCCGCGCTCTCTGGTACCGGAGTCGAACATGCCGGCCTACCCCTGGCTGTTCGAGCGCGAAGTGAACAACCGCCATACCGCTCGCAAGCTGACCGTGCTGCGGCGTCTGGGCGTGCCCTACACCGATGAACAGATCGAGACCGCGGCCGACGATGTGGCGGGTTACACCGAGGCGGAAGCGCTGGTGGCCTACCTGCAGACGCTGGGCACGGCGATCCCGAGGAGGTGACGGCATGGACATGAACGATCTGCGCGCGCTGTCCACAGTGCTCATGTTCCTGACCTTCCTGGGAATCATCGCCTGGACGGTGATCGGTGGCCGAGATCGGTTTCGGGATGCAGCCAATCTGCCTTTCGCCGATGACGAGTCGCCCGACACCGACAAGACCCGACAGGAGAAGTCGTCGTGAGCACCGGCTGGAGCCTGTTCGTCATCATCGTCACCTTCGGCATGCTGGCCGGGTTCACCTGGCTGGTGCTCAACACCCGCCGCATTCAGGACCCCGATGGCGGCAGCAAGCTCAATGACCACGAGTTCGACGGCATCACCGAGCTCGACACACCCATGCCGGACTGGTTCTCGTTCATGTTCCTGGCCTCCATCGCCTTTGCGGTGATCTATCTGGCGCTCTATCCGGGTCTTGGTAACTTCCCGGGGCTGCTGGGCTGGTCGGCTGCAGATGCCCTCGAGCAGGACCAGCGCAGGGCCGAGGCCCGTCATGGACCGTTGTTTCAGCGCTACCTGCGCACGCCGGTGGAGGAGTTGGCCGAGGATCCGCAGGCCGTGCGCATGGGGCAACGCCTGTTCGGCAACTACTGCGCCCAATGCCACGGCAGCGCCGCCCAGGGAGCGCCCGGATTCCCAAACCTCACGGATGGGCACTGGTCTTGGGGCGGGACGCCAGCGCAGATCCGCACGACCCTGGTGAACGGGCGTCAGGCTGCCATGCCCGCCTGGGGCCCCGTCCTCGGCGACGACGGCGTTGCCGACACCACCGAGTTCGTCCTGTCCTTAGCCGGGCGCGATCACGATGCCGACGCAGCCGAGCGTGGGTCGGTCCACTACCAGCAGTTGTGCGTCGCCTGCCACGGTCCCGAGGGACGCGGCAACACGGCTCTCGGTGCCGGCGACCTGACCACCGGCGTGTACCTCTACGGCGGTTCGCGGGAAACCATCGCCACAACCCTGCGTCAGGGCCGCAATGGGGTCATGCCGGCACAGCGGGACGTCCTCGACGAGGCCCGCCTGCACATCCTCACAGCCTACGTCTATGGGCTGCCGAAACGGCATGGCGCCTCGGAGCCACAGTGAACCAGCCCCAGGCCAATCTGATCGCCACCAGCGCCACGCTGGCGCGACCGGTGCGGCCGCGCCCGGTGGGTGGTCACTTTCAGCGCCTGCGTGTGCTGGCCCGCAGCACTCTGCTGGGCCTTTTCTTCGGTGTGGTCTGGCTGACCTGGAACGGTCGTCAGGCCGTGCTCTTCGATCTCCCTGAGCGGCAGTTCCACGTCTTCGGGCTCACCTTTTGGCCCAACGACTTCCATCTGCTCGGCCTGCTGCTGATCGTCGCTGCCTTCGGTCTGTTCACCGTGACCAACTGGCTTGGGCGCATCTTCTGCGGCTTCGCCTGCCCCCACTCGGTGTTTTTCGGGCTCTTCGTCGCCATTGAACAGCGCATCGAAGGCCACCGCCGGGGCGGCTCGCGACGGGCCTTGAAATGGGCGCTGTGGGTGCTGCTGGGCATGGCCGTCGCCGTGACCTTCGTCGGCTACTTCGTGCCCATCCGGGAGCTGCTCGGCGCGCCGGCAGACCTCGGCGGCTGGGCCTGGTTCTGGCTGGGGTTCTTCACCGTCGCCACGGTGGCAGCCGGCGGCCTGCTGCGTGAGCAGGTCTGCCTGTACATGTGCCCCTATGCCCGCTTCCAGTCGGTCATGTTCGACGCCGACACCCGGGTCATCGCCTACGACGCCGGCCGCGGCGAACCCCGCGGCGCCCGGCGCCGCCAGCCCGGGGCCGGCGATTGCGTGGACTGCACCCTCTGCGTCCAGGTCTGCCCCACCGGCATCGACATTCGCGATGGCCTGCAGTACGCCTGCATTTCCTGCGGCCTCTGTGTGGATGCCTGCAATGGCGTCATGGACCGCCTCGACCGGCCGCGGGGCCTGATCGCCTACCGCAGTGAGCGCAGCCTGCTCGGGCAGGCGGCACCCCGGCTGCGCCCACGCCTGTTCGGCTATGCCGGCGCCCTGACTTTGATGATGCTGGCCTTCGTCGTCCTCTTCCTCGCCCGCCCGGAGTTCGCCCTGGATGTCGAGCGTGACCGGCAGGCGCTGTTCACTGAGGTCTGGGTCGACAGCGGGACCGCCTACGAGAACAGCTATCTTCTCAGCGTCCAGAACCGCGATTCAGAACCCCGCGCGCTGCACCTGCGCGTGCGTGCAAGCGATGATCTGCAGTGGATCGGCCCGAGCGAAGTGACCCTGGCGCCAGGCGAGCGGGTGGAGATACCCGTGCGGCTGCGCGGCCACGCCTCCCGGGACCGGGTCCGCGACATTGCTTTCGAACTTCACGATGGCATCCGCGATGGCATCCGCGATGGCATCCGCGAGCAACCGCTGCTGAGCCGTGAGAGCCGCTTCTTCGCCGCCCCGGACCGGGAGGGCTGATGGCCCTGAACGACGCCATTGCCAGCACCCCTGCCGTTGCCCCCTGGTACCGCCACCCGATCGTGTGGCTGATCATCGCCATCCCCGGGGCGGCGGTCGTCATGGGTATGGTCCTGCTGACGCTGGCGATCCGCATTCCGGAGTCCGTCGTCCGCGACGACTACTATCAGGCCGGACGGGCCATCAACATCGATCTGCGGGCCACCCACCGGGCGGCGGAACTCGGCATCACCGCCACCTTGATCGGCAGTCCCGAGGACGGCTGGCTGATGGAAGTTCGCCAGCGCCGGGGCGAACTCGCCGCTGAGACCCTCGAAGGACTCCTCGCCCACCCCACCCAGGCCCGCAAGGATGTGGAGTTCGGCCTGGCCCGGACACAGCAGGGCTGGAGCGGACTCATCGGACCCACCGCAGGACGTCATGTCCTGAGCATTCGCTCTGCCACGGACAACTGGCTGCTGCGCAAGGAGGTCGTCCTTCAAGCTGCGGATGACGACAGCATCGAGGTGCGCGCCCTGCCCTGGGGAGCGTCCCCATGAGCACCCTGACCCGCTTCTCGCAGAGTAGCGCGACTGCTTCCGAGGCGACCTCTGCGACCTGCTTTCATTGCGGTCTGTCGGTGCCGCCCGGCGTCGACATCGAGGTCAGCGTCAATGGCCGCGATCAGCGGGTCTGCTGCCACGGTTGCGAAGCCGCCGTGCAGTTTATCCACAGCGCGGGCCTCGATGACTTCTATCGCCTGCGCCAGGCTCCCACCGGCCACCGACCCGGCGAAGGTATCGCCGCCGACCCGGCTGCCTTCGCCAATCCTGCCGTTGCCGCGCAGTATCTCGATCGCGACGACGCCGGCCGTGCTCACGGCTCGCTGGCCCTCGATGGCGTGGGCTGTGCCGCCTGCGCCTGGGTGCTCGAACATGGTCTGGTCGGGATTCCGGGACTGCATCAGGTCAAGGTCGATCTCGCCAGCGGCCGCCTGTCGGCGAGCTGGGATGCCAGCGACGACACTGAAGCGGCCCGGGGCCTGACGCGACTACTGGCCGGCATCAATGCACTGGGCTTCGATGCCGTTCCGGCCCAGCCCGCCCACGAACTCGCTCTGCACGAGCAGCAGCGGCGCCGGTCGCTCACCGCCATCGGCATCGCAGGCATCGGCGCGATGCAGGTGATGATGCTGGCCATTGCCGATTACGCCGGGCTGTTCTCCGGCATGGCCCTGGACCACCGCGCCCTGCTGATCTGGGCCCAAATGGTGCTGACCGGCGTGGTGGTGGCCTTCGGTGCCCAACCCTTCTTCCGCACCGCCTGGCATACCCTGCGCGCCGGCCGCATGGGCATCGATGTCCCGGTGGCCCTGGCCATCGGACTGGGTTGGGGTGTGAGCGCGCTGGTGGTGCTCAGCGGCGGGATCAGTCGGGGTGAGCACGTCTACTTCGATTCCGTCGCCATGTTTACGTTCTTCCTGCTGCTCGGCCGGCATCTGGAGCAATCGGTGCGACACCGCTTCGCCCGGGCGGACGCAGAACTCGATGCCCTGCTGCCTGCAGCCGTGACCCGCCTCGACGGCGATGGCGGGCGCCAATCCGTGCTGCCGGCCCAGCTTCGTGCCGGGGACCGCATCGAGATTCCCCCCGGCGGGATCGTTGCCGCCGATGGCCGGGTGCTCGAAGGCCAGGGTGAGATCGATTGCGCCGCCCTCACCGGCGAATCCCTTCCGCTGCAGGTGGCAGCGGGTAGCGATGTGCCGGCCGGCAGCCGCAATGGGCCTGCGCGGCTGCGGCTGGAAGTCCTGCGCCCGGCGTCCCACAGCGCCCTGGCCGCGATTCCCCAACTGCTGGCCAGGGCCCGCGCCCAGCGACCGAGGAGCCTGCATCTGGCCGATCGCGTGGCGGGGGTCATCGTCACCGCCGTGCTCGTGATTGCCGCGGTCACCGCCATAGTCTGGTGGTTCATCGACCCGGCCCGGGTGCTGCCGGTGACCCTGGCCACGCTCATGGTCACCTGTCCCTGCGCCTTCGCTCTGGCCACGCCCGTGACGCTCACCGCCGCCACCCTGCGGCTGCGACGCCTGGGCATCCTGCTGGTGGACCCCACGGCTCTGGAACGTGCCCGGACTGTCGTCACCGCCTTCTTCGACAAGACCGGGACCCTGACCGAACCCGGGACCCTGCGCTGCGAAGCCATGACTGCCGGCACGGAAGCGGAATGCGTGAACATGGCCGTGGCCCTGCAGCAGGATGTTCCCCACCCCCTGGCCGTGGTCTTCAGACGCCTGCCGGTGAGCCGTCGCTGCGAACTCGAAGCGCATCGCGTGGCTGCGGGCGCTGGCGTCGAAGCGCGGGTGGATGGCAGGCACTGGCGCTTGGGCCGACCGGATTGGGCCGGCACAGATCACCCGGACCTGCCTGCTGCCGGCGAAGGTGGGATCTGGTTGACCGAGGACGGCGCGCTGCGCGCCCGCTTCCATTTCGATGCCCGGCCCGATGGCAGCGGCCCTCACGGTGAACAGCTTCGACCGGGAGCCCGTGAAACCATCAGACGGCTCAGAGCCCGCGGGCTCGAGGCCGCCATCATCAGCGGCGACAGTGCTGACCGCGTGCAGGCCGTGGCCGCAGAGCTCGGCATCACGCGCTGGTGGGCAGGGGTCGACCCCGCCAGCAAGTACAGCCTGCTGCAGGACACGCCCGTTCAGGGCGGCGCGCTGTACGTGGGTGACGGCCTCAATGATGCGCCGGCCCTCGGCGGCGCCGGCGTCGCCGTTGCCATGGCATCAGCCTGCGACTTCACCCGTTCCGCTGCCGATGTCATCGTTCTGGACGATCGCCTCGAAGCCGTGGTCGACCTCCTCGACGGTGCCGATCGCACCCGCCGCATCATTCGCCAGAACCTGCTTTGGGCCATCAGCTACAACCTGCTGGCCATGCCCCTGGCCGTGACCGGCATGATCGCCCCCTGGGCTGCGGCGCTGGGCATGTCCGCCAGTTCCCTGCTGGTCATTGCCAATGCCGCCCGCCTGCTGCGTCAGAACCGGCGCCCCCGTACGTCCACCGGGGAGGCCCGCCCATGGACGTGATCTGGGTGCTGATTCCCCTTTCCGTGGTGCTGGTCCTGGTGGCCGTCCGGGCCTTTGTCTGGGCGGTGCGGACACGGCAATTCGATGACCTCGACCGCGAGGCCGCGCGCATTCTGTTCGAGGAACCCGGTCAGGATGGCAAGCCGCACGGAGAGCAGCGCCATGACTGAGCTGTCCGGACAGACGCTGACGGCATTCACCATCGGCCTGCTCGGCAGCGGCCACTGCCTCGCCATGTGCGGCGGCATCATGGGGGCCCTGTCCATGCGCAGCGTGGACGCCGCAGGCGGCAGTAGCAGTAGCGGCACCCTGTTCAGCCAGCTGCTGCTCTACAGCGTCGGCCGTCTGCTCAGCTACGCCGTGCTCGGCATGGCCCTCGGCCTGCTCGGCGCCGTACTGGTGACGGCCATGGAGCCGGCTCGCATCGTCCTGCGTGGTCTGGCCGGCGGCCTGCTGATCGCCATGGGGCTGTATCTGGCGGGACTCTGGCACGGCATTCTGGTGCTGGAGCGTCTCGGTCATCGCCTCTGGCAGCGCCTGGGTCCAGGCCTGCGTCAGGGCCATGGCAGCACGCTGATGCTCGGCATGAGTTGGGGGCTGCTTCCCTGCGGCCTCGTTTACGGCACGCTGGTCTGGGCGGCGAGCGCCGCCGACCCCCTGCGTGCCGGTTGGCTGATGCTGGCTTTCGGTCTCGGCACCCTGCCCGCCGTCGTGGCCGGCAGCTGGTTCAGCGCCTCCATGCTGGCCCCCCTGCGCCGCAGGGGCCTGCGGCTGGCCGCGGGCCTGCTGGTGGTGGCGTTCGGGATCTGGACGCTGATCGGCGGTGGGCTCGGACAACACGGCAGCGCCGGGCACGATCATCACGGCAGCCATGCAGCAAACTTGAAGCAGACAACCGGCAGTTTGGCATTGCCGGGTCGATCAGCGCGGTACGGGAGGGCGTAGGGTGTTCATGAAGCACATATTCGGGTTGATGACACGGCCCAACCAAGCGTGGCGGGAGATCAGCCGCGAGCATCCGAGCATCCTCGGCGTCATGGCGCACATGATGATCATGGCCATGCTTCCGGCCATCGCCTGGTTCTATGGTGTAACCCAGATCGGCTGGAAAGTGGGCGCCGGCGATGCCACGAAGATCACCGTGGACAGCATGCTCATCATCATAGTGCTGTTCTACCTAGGCATGCTCGGCGCACTGATCGGCATCGGCCTGCTGATCCACTGGATGTCCGTCACCTACGGCGCCGAATCGACGCCGGCCAAGGCCATTTCCCTGGCGACCTTCACCGCGACACCTTTGTTCATCGGCGGGGTACTCGGCTTCTATCCCCTGCTCTGGCTGGATCTGCTGCTGGGCACGGCAGCGGGATGCTATGCCGTGGTCCTGCTTTATCTGGGCATTCCGCCCATGATGGGTGTCCCCAAGGAACGCGGCTATCTGTTCGCCAGCGCCACCCTGGCCGTGGGCCTGGTCATCATGGTCACCATGATGACTGCCACCGTCCTGCTCTGGGAACTCGGTGCCATGCCGGTGTTCACGGACTGAGCACGAAGCACAGGGAAGGAGCCGCTACGAGGGACCCACAGCGCTGAATCCGGCAGTCATGGGAATATGGGTGGATGCCAGCTAGAATCGGTCCCACCACCCGTGCCCGGATTGGATTGCCGCCCGATGGCCAGGAACAGCGCCGCCGACCATGGACCCCCGCACCGTGAGGCCCACTGCGAAGACTGTTCTCTGAGTCCCATTTGCCTGCCCATGGCCGTGAGCGATGCAGATCTGCATCGCCTCGAAAGCATCATCGAGCGGGGCCGCCCCCTGCAGCGGGGCGAACACGTCTTCCGCAGCGGTACTCCCTTCGAGTCCATCTATGCGGTGCGCAGTGGTGCCCTGAAAACCTACCGGCTGACCCCCGAGGGCGACGAGCAGATCATGGGCTTTCACTTGCCCGGTGAGATGTTCGGGCTCGGGGGGCTCGGTGGTGAAATCCATCCCAATGCCACCGTGGCCCTGGAGACGTCCACCGTCTGCGAAGTGCCCTTCGAGCGCATCGGAGGTCTGGCCATCGAGATCCCGGGACTGCAGCGTCACCTGTTCAAGATCATGAGCCGGGAGATCAGCGAAGACGAACAGTTGCTCGTGCTGTTGAGCAAGCGGTCGGCGGAAGAGCGCATCGCCGCCCTGCTGCTTGGCCTGGCAGCCCGCTTCCGGCGCCGTAACCTTTCTGCCACCCGCTTTCGCCTGCCCATGTCGCGAGGTGACATCGGCAACTACCTCGGCCTCGTGGTCGAGACCGTCAGCCGCGTCTTTACGCGCCTGCAGGCACAGGGCCTCATCGAGGTGGAAGGCAAGGAGGTCAGCATTCTCGACCCGGTCGCCCTGAGCGCTGTCGCCGGCATTCAGGTCGAGGGCGACTAGCGGGCTGCCTTCACGCCCGTCCAAGCCCGCCCCGCCCAAGCCTCCTACACCCTGCCGCAGCGACCGCTGCAGCTGCGCCGGGTGGCGTCGCTGGCGAGGTCGCTGAACGGGATGACCTCTCCGCACTGTTCGCAGCAACCGAAGTCGGGACGGCTGAGGCGGGTCAGGGCCCGGCTGATGTCACGCAGGCGCCGCAACTCCTCATCCAGGCGCTCAGCCGCCTTGACGCCATCAGGGATGTTCGGGGACTCCCCGGCCAGCAATCCGGCAGCAAAACTCTCCGGCGCTCCTGAACCGTGGATCAGTCCTTGGCTGAGTCGGTAGACCTCTTCGATCAGCACCTTCTGCTGATCCTCGAGATCGAGTCGCAGCGCCTCTCTGCGGCGCTCGGTCAGGAGTTCAGACATGCCCTGCTGATCCTCGAGTGACAACGGGGACAGTCTAGGGCGGTATCCCGCAGGGTGAATTGATCTGGATCAGACCAGACCGATTCCGGCGATAACGCAGTTTGGGCGGATCCGTTGGGCTCAGCCCCGCCCCATGGCGGCGGTCCTGTGCTTCAGGACCGCCGGGACGCTTCCGCGGGAGCGCGGCAGAGCCATGCCATCAGGCCGCGGAGGCTGATCTCATGGGGTTCTTGGAGGGCTCCTGCTCGAGCATGCATCGCAGGTGATGGCAGACCAGCCGTGCCGCCCGCTCGGGCTGTTGTGCCCGCTTGAGGCGCCTGGCGGCGCTGAGGGCAAGCCGGGAATGCCTTTCGGCAGGGGTTTCGATCCGGCGTC
This sequence comes from Gammaproteobacteria bacterium, assembly GCA_020832085.1. GTDB lineage: Bacteria > Pseudomonadota > Gammaproteobacteria > Pseudomonadales > Azotimanducaceae > SLTB01. Next base: position 24,471 of record JAFIFJ010000028.1, read on the forward strand.
GGGAGTCAGCGAAGAGATCGGGAGTACGCATGATAACCGTCCTACTCGATAGCTGGTTACGCGTACAGTACCCTTTAACTGTACGCATGTCCATACCTATCGTGTTCCTGGCGCCGGATCTGATGGCACGGACCGGGGCCCACTCGCGACAGCGAGTCCCGATCCGGGCACCCCTCATGCGGCGTGGCTGCTGTCCTCGCTGGCCGTGAACCGCAGACCCTCGCCCTCCTCCGACACGTCGATACGCACCGTGCATCCCGGCAGGAAGCGTCCACGGAGCAGTTCCTCTGCCAGGGGATTCTCGACCAGACGCTGAATGGCCCGCTTCAGCGGCCGTGCGCCGTAGACCGGATCGAATCCGGCCTCTGCAAGCTGATCGAGTGCCGCGTCACTGATCTCGAGACCAAGATCCCGTTCGACCAGACGCCGCTTCAGGCCGTCGAGCTGGATTGAACTGATCTGGCGAATGTCCGCCGGGGTCAGCGGATGGAAGACCACCGAGTCGTCCACGCGGTTGAGGAACTCCGGCCGGAAGTGCTGAGAGACGATACCCATGACCGCGCGTTTCATGGCGTCGTAGTTCTCCTCGCCCGCCATGGCCTGGATCACATCGGAACCGAGGTTGGACGTCATCACCAGCACCGTGTTGCGAAAGTCCACCGTGCGCCCATGCCCATCCGTCAGGCGTCCGTCGTCAAGCACCTGCAGCAGGATGTTGAAGACATCCGGGTGCGCCTTCTCGATTTCGTCGAGCAGGATCAGGGAATAGGGACGCCGGCGCACTGCCTCGGTGAGGTAGCCGCCTTCCTCATAGCCCACGTAGCCAGGCGGGGCTCCGATCAGGCGCGCCACCGAGTGACGCTCCATGAACTCCGACATGTCGATGCGCACCATGGCGTGCTCGCTGTCGAACAGCACGTCGGCCATGGCCTTGCAGAGCTCGGTCTTGCCCACACCAGTGGGGCCGAGAAACAGGAAGGAGCCATTGGGTCGATTCGGATCCGCCAGTCCGGCACGGGAGCGGCGCACCGCATTGGACACGGCTGTCACCGCCTCGTGCTGGCCAATCACCCGCTCGTGCAGCTGACTCTCGAGCTGCAGCAGCTTCTCCCGCTCGCCTTCGAGGAGCTTGGAGACCGGAATCCCGGTCCACTTCGACACCACCTCGGCGACCTCCTCTTCGGTCACCCGATTGCGCAGCAGCTGCATCTCCGTGGACTCGGCCTGCTCGGCTTGGGCCAGACGCTTCTCGAGTTCGGGAATGCGTCCGTACTGCAGTTCGGACATGCGGGTGAGGTCCCCGGCCCGGCGTGCGGCCTCGAGCTCCACCCGCACCTGATCGAGTTCCTCCTTGACGTGCTGCTCGCCCTGCAGCGTGGCCTTCTCCGAACTCCAGATCTCCTCCAGGTCCGCATACTCCTTCTCGAGGCGCTCGATGTTCTCCTCGATGTCCTCCAGGCGCTTGAGGGAGGCGTCGTCCTTTTCCTTCTTCAGGGCTTCCCGTTCGATCTTGAACTGGATCAGACGCCGCTCGAGTCGATCCATTTCCTCGGGCTTGGAATCCATCTCCATGCGGATACGGCTGCCGGCCTCGTCGATCAGATCGATGGCCTTGTCCGGCAGCTGCCGATCGGTGATGTAGCGATGGGACAGCTTGGCGGCTGCGACGATGGCCGGATCGCCGATGGTGACGCCGTGGTGAATCTCGTAGCGTTCCTTCAGGCCACGCAGAATAGCCACTGTGTCCTCGACCGTAGGCTCTTCCACCAGCACTTTCTGGAAGCGCCGCTCCAGCGCCGCATCCTTCTCGATGTGCTGGCGATACTCATTGAGCGTGGTGGCGCCGACGCAGTGCAGTTCACCGCGGGCCAGGGCCGGCTTGAGCATGTTGCCGGCATCCATGGACCCTTCGGCCTTGCCGGCGCCGACCATGGTGTGGATTTCGTCGATGAACAGAATGACATTGCCTTCCTGCTTGGAGAGCTCGTTGAGCACCGACTTCAGGCGCTCCTCGAACTCACCCCGGAATTTCGCACCTGCGATCAGCGCCCCCATGTCCAGGGACAGGACGCGCTTGTTGCGCAAGCCTTCCGGGACTTCGCCATTGATGATGCGCTGCGCGAGCCCTTCGACGATGGCCGTCTTGCCTACGCCGGGTTCACCGATGAGCACCGGATTGTTCTTGGTTCGCCGCTGCAGCACCTGCACCGTGCGCCGGATCTCCTCGTCACGGCCAATGACCGGATCGAGCTTGCCCTGCTCGGCCCGCTCCGTGAGGTCCACCGTGAAACGGTCGAGGGCCTGACGGTTGTCCTCGGCATTGGGGTCTGCCACTTGCTCTCCTCCTCGCACGGCGTCAATGGCTGCTTCGAGCTGCCGGGCATCGAGACCGCGGGCCTTGAGCATGCGGCCGATCTGCCCACTGTCCTCGCCCGCGGCGAGCAGCACCAGTTCACTGGAGATGTAGCTGTCACCGCGCTTCTGGGCGTGGCGGTCCGCCAGGTTCAGCAGTTTGCCGAGCTCTGCGGAGCCGCCGATGGAGCCGGTGGGCGTCTTCAGTTTGGCCAGCCCGTCGAGGGCTAAAGAGAGGTCCTGGCGCAGGCCGGCCACGTCGACACCGGCCCGCTGCAGCAGCGGTGGCACGCTGCCGCCCTTCTGCTCGAGAAAGGCAGCCAGCAGGTGCAGCGGCTCCACCTGAGTGTGGTCACGGCCCACGGCCAGCGATTGGGCGTCTGCCAGAGCCTCCTGTAAGCGGCTTGTAAAGCGTTCCATCTTCATGCTGTGTTCCTCGTGATCGGCATTCGCCCTTCAGACCCGCCGGATGATTCCTGCGGCAGATCGGGCTCGAATGGATCAATAGATGCGGCTTTACGGCGCGAATTCAATGCTGAGAGGCCCAAGTGGCGCCGCTTCAGGGCCGCATGAAGGGAAAATCCTGGTCGCCGTCGAGGTTTTCGAGCTCGAAGGCCACCTCGCTGCGAATGTCCTCTGCACTGCGCCGCTGCCGAAACCGCTGCAGGAGTTCGCTGAGCATTGCCTTGGCGAAACGGTCGGGATCGATGTCCGCCGCAGCGGCAGCCGCCATGGCGCTGTCGAGGTGCTGTCTTGCAAGTTCATAGGCGCCGGCCATGCCAGGCTCCCCTGTGAATGAGGCGTGGATGGATGGCCCGGCGCCAGTGGCGGCAGACCGTGAAATTCGGATCTAGACTTCTCTTCATCAGAACACAATGGCCTTTTGGAGCCCTTGACGTGCATCAAGTGTCTGAACTGCCTGCCGCGGATCGTCGCGAGCACCCGAGGGTCGCGGTTCCGCTGGAAGTCGAGCTCGATCATCCCTGCATCGGGCGCCGCCGCTGCCGGGTGCGGGATGTGTCCGAAGAAGGCCTGTTCCTGGAGTTTCCCAACCACCAGCTGCTTTGTGGTGCCCGGATGCGCGTCACGCCCGTGGCGCCCTCCCTGATCGGCCACGACCACTGCCCCACCGTGGAAATCGAGGTGGCCCGCACCAGCTCAGACGGCATCGGCGCCCGCTTCGCCAATCGCACCGGGGCCTACCTCTTCACCAGTTTCCGTCAGCGCCGTACCAGCCTCGCCGTCGGCATCGACTATTTCCAGGTGCATCTGGCGGCCCTGATCACGGACCCGGAGGGCCGGCTGCTGGTGGTGGACGATCAGGGTCGCTGGCTGTTCCCGGCCACCTTCCTGGTGGTGGGCCATAGCATCGAAGCGAGCCTTGCCGGAATGCTGGAAGCCGAACTCGGCGTGGAACTCGAAGCTGCAGCTGCGCCCGTCGCCACGGCCACCCTCGACGGCGGCCTGGCCCCGGAAGGGGCCACCCTGGCGCTGTTCCACCCCTGCACCGTGCGCGGCGAAGCCAGTTTGCAGGCAGGCAGCCGCTATCGACGCCTGCGCTGGCTCAACGCCGGCAAGGACCCCAGCGATCTGGTGTTCGCAGACCCGGAGCTGCGTCGTCTGGCCCGCCAGCTGCTGCTGCCCTGAGTGATCCCGTGCTGAGCCGTGATTCAATCAGCCATGCGAGCTACACTCAGGCCGGGCGCCAGAGGTAGACGTAGCATGGTGATCGCAGACTTCGACCGCGAATCCCGCACCGGACGCATCATTCTCACGCCGAATCGCTCCTGGTCGTGGCGCGCCAACCTGATCTTCCTCGCCGTTCTGGGCAGCGTCTGCCTGGTGATCGGCACCGCATTCCTGCTGCAGGGCCTGTGGCTGATCCTGCCCTTCAGCATCGCGGAAGTCGCCCTCGTGGGTCTCGCGCTGTACTACTGCGCGAGGCGCACCCACAGTCAGGAGGTGCTGACCTTTTCGGATGACGAACTGTGGATCGAGCGCGGTCGCAGGCGTCCCGAGAAGCGTCACGTCTTCAAGCGCCTGTTTGCCCGCATCTTCGTTCGCCGGCCTCGCCATCCCTGGTACCCCACGCGGATCGCCGTGCGCTCCCATGGCCAGGAGGTTGAGGTCGGGGATTTCCTCAGTCCTGATGACAAAGACCGTCTCATCGCCGAACTGCGGCACATGATCGCAGCCCTGGAAGAGCGCCCGGACTGAAAGCCGCCTGACCTACCCATTCATCCCGGTGTGTTCGGTCGATCCGTCTTGAGTTCCCTACGATTAGCGTGCTAACTAATAGTGTCCCGGATTCGAAGTTCGCAGCGCTGTGAGTTTGACTGCGGCTCGGAAACAAGGCGCGCCGAGGCGGCGTACCGGGAGTACGACAACGAGGAGCAACGCAGTGTCCGGGCCGCAGCCAAGCTCCGGGATGCCGGACCACCTCCGGGCGCGGCCAGTATGGCCACTGGGCGGTGTTGCGCCCGCTCGACGTGGGACCCGCCACGCCTTCGCGGACGCGCCTTGCCCAGCAGCCATACTGGCTCGCGCATAGGCTGCGAACTTCGGATTCGGGACACTATGCATGAACGTCTTGTCTGGCGGCATTCGCGAACGCTTCGGCTTCGCACTCTCACGCCTGGCCCGCAGCTGGCGGCGTCACCTGGACGCACGGCTCGCGCCTCAGGGCATCAGCTACGCTCGCTGGGTGACGCTGATCTATCTGCACCGCGCCGGCGAAGGGATGCAGCAGCGCGAACTGGCGGACTTCATGGGTATCGAAGCCCCCACCCTGGTGCGCACCCTCGACCAGCTCGAGCGCCTCGGCCTGATCGAGCGCCGCCCCCACCCCCAGGACCGGCGCGCCAAGACCGTCCATCTCACCGCCGCCGCCAGTCGTGATCTCGCGGCCTTCAGCGAAGCCGCGGCATCGGTCCGCGGCGAGTTGCTCGCCGGCATCGACGATGCCGAACTCGAAGTCTGCTTCGCGGTGCTCGAACGGGTGCTGGCCAACGCCCGGCGCCTCGATCAGAGCGGGACGCCAACATGAGCACACCCCCGGCCGCCGCCACGCCCAAGGCTCAGCCCTCGCGCCGCACCACCAACATTCTGGCCGGTGTCCTGGCACTGATCACGGTGCTCGGCCTCAGCGCATGGGTTCTACACCGCATTGCCTATGTTCACGTGGTGGATGCGCGGATTGCGGCAACCATGATCACGCTGGCCAGCCGCATCGACGGCCGCATCGAAGACCTGCCCGTTGCGGAGGGGCAGCGCGTGCAGCGAGGACAGTTGCTGCTCGGTATCGACGACCGGGAGGCCCGACTGCTGCTGGCAGAACGCGAAGCGCAGATCCGGCGCCTGACAGCCGAGGCCAATACGCTCAGGGAACGGCAGGCCATGGTGGATGCCTTGACCGCGAGCCGTCTGGACAGCCGCCGCTCTGAACTCGGTTCCGCCGAAGCCGGGCTGCGAGCCGCCCAATCCGAGTACGAACGCGCAGCCGCCGAGTGGCAGCGCGCCACCCCCATGTTCGAGCGGGAAATCATTTCCCGCCAGCATTGGGAAACCCAGCGCAACGACCACCTCCAGGCCAGAAGTGCCCTGGAAACGGCCACGGCAAACCTGTCCCGGGCCCGTGCCAGCCTGGCTGAAGCCCAGGCCGAGCGGGCGGAACTGCGGCTCATCGAGGCCGAACTCGCAGCCTTGACCCACAGGATGGAAGAGGCGGTGGCCCAACGCGACCATCAGACCGTCATCGTCGACGAGCATCAGATTCGAGCGCCGGAGAGCGGCGTGATCGATCAGGTCTTCGTCGAGCGCGGCGAGCACGTGCATCGAGGGCAGCGACTGCTGATCCTGCACGATCCTGACCATGTCTGGGTGTCGGCCAACGTCAAGGAGACGGAGTTGCGCCATTTCGATCAGGGCGCCAGGGCCCGGGTCGTGGTCGATGCCTATCCCGGCGTGACCCTGCAGGGGCAGGTCACCCGCGTTGGAAGTGCGGCCACCAGTGAGTTCGCCCTGCTGCCGGCGCCGAACCCCAGCGGCAACTTCACCAAGATCACCCAGCGCATAAAAATCCGCATCGATATCGATGACACCCAGGGACTGCACTTGCGACCAGGCATGATGGTCGGGGTGAGAATTGACAAGTGAGCTGGCCAGCTCCAGCCGCTATCCGGTGCCCGACGACATCGAGGCCAGCGAGAACGTCCGCGCCCTGTTCGGCCTCTACGGCCCACTCTTCCGCTGGGCGGTCACCTTCACGGCCATGCTCGGAGCCTTCGCCACCCTCCTGACCGGCACCATCATCGTCGTGGCCATTCCCGACGTCATGGGCGCCCTGGGAATGACCGCCGAACACGCCCAATGGCTGTCCACCGGCTTCCTGGCCGCCACCACGGTCACCATGCTGCTGGCCGCCTGGTGTGTGGAAACCATCGGCATGAGCCGTACCTTCAACCTGTCCATGCTGGTGTTCCTCGGCGGTTCCGTGCTCGGCGGCCTGGCGGCCACGGGCGAGATCCTCATCATCGCCCGCTTCATCCAGGGGGCCGGCGCCGGGTTGATGACGCCGATCTCCATGCTCATCGTGTTTCAGGTCTTCCCGGTGCACCGGCGCGGCACGGCCATGGGGCTGTTCGCCATTGGCGTCGTCCTCGCGCCGGCGTTGGGACCGGTGCTCGGGGGGCTGCTCATCGACCAGTTGAGCTGGCGCTACGTGTTCTTCATCGCCATACCCTTCGCGATGGTCAGCATTCCCCTGGCCATGGTGTTCCTGCCTCAGCGCGAGGCCATGGCCCGCGCTCCGAGCTTCGACTGGACCGGGGTCGCCCTGCTCAGCGTGTTTCTGGTCTCTCTGCTGGTGGCGCTTTCCGACGCTCCCCGGGACGGTTTCGGCGACGACCGCATCGCTGTCCTGTTCCTGGTCGCAACCGTCACCGGAATCGCGTTCTTCTGGTGGGAGTCCAGGGTTCAGGACCCCATCTTCAAGCTGGCGCTGTTTGGCCACGGGCGATTCCTGGCGGCCGCCATCGTCACCTTCGTCATTGGTGCGGGCCTCTTCGGGTCCACCTACTTCCTGCCGCTTTTCCTGCAAACCGTGCAGGGCCTGAAACCCACCGACGCCGGCCTGCTGCTGCTTCCTGCCGGGCTGATCATGGCCGTGTTCTTTCCCCTGGCCGGCTACCTGTCGGACATGATGTCGCCACGGCGGCTGATCCTGTTCGGCATCACACTGTTTGCGATTTCATCGCTGCTCATGATCAGGGTGGACACCCAGACCCCCTTCCTGGATCTGGCGCTGTGGGCCCTGCTCGGCCGCATTGGCCTGTCGTTCATTTTTCCCTGCTTGAATGCCGCGGCCATGCGGCCCCTGCCGCTGGAACTGCTGGCCCACGGTTCCGGGATGGTCAACTTCCTGCGCCAGCTCGGTGGTGCATTCGGCGTCAACCTGCTGACCATCCACTACACCCAGCGCGCCGTGTTCCACGCCGAAACCTTGAACGCCACCCAGACCCCCGGCAACGCGGCCACCCGGGATCTCATCGAGTACCTGATGCTGATGTTCCGGCGCATCGAGGGCACCGCCGGCCAGGAGTGCGAGCTGGCATTGCACTTCCTCGATCGCATGGTGTGGGAGCAGGCCAGCATGCTCGCCTACCGGGATGTCTTCCTGGCGGTGGGTGTCGTGTTCGTGCTCTGCCTGATCCCGGCCTGGTTCATGGATTCCCGCGCGCCGCATACACTCAGACCACCTGCCCGAGACTCGAAACGTTGAACGGCTCGGCATCAGCGATCGACGTCACGCCGAGGTCGACGACGGGTACGACATACCCGGGCCGGTGTGACCAAAGTCGGCGCGAGCGCGATCATCCCACCCCACCTCGGCACTATGGCGGCCCCTGTCGTCGCTGCTGTGGTCCCTGCTCAGCCACGTTCAATCTGTCGGCGTTGTTCCTCAGCCCTGCCAGGACTGCGGGCGCCGCGAACCGGAGCCTGGTCATATGATTGCGAACATCGGCCTCCTGCTCGGTCTCGGCGTCCTCATTGCCCTGGCGCTGCGTGGCACCAATATCCTCATTGCCGCGCTCGCCGGTTCGGTGATCGTCGCCCTGACTAACGACATCACGGTGCCGCAGGCCCTGACCGAACACTGGCCCTTCGGTCCGCTGGGCGCGTTCACCTTTGCCGGGAACTTCTTCATCCTGTTTCTTGCCGGTGCGGTGTTCGGCAAGACCATGGCGGAGAGCAAGGCCGCACCGAGTATTGCCGCAGCCATGGCACGCAAGCTCGGAGCCGTACGGGCGCTCTGGATCATTGTCATCTCCACCGCCGTGCTCACCTACGGCGGGGTGGTCGTCTTCGTGGTGATCTTCACCGTCTATCCCCTGGGTCTGGCGCTGATCCAGGCCGCGGACATTCCCAAGCGCCTGCTGGCAGGGGCGGCGGCACTGGGTGCCGGGACCTTCACCATGAGCGCCCTGCCCGGCGCGCCTTCGGTGCAGAACGTCATCTCTGCCACGGCGCTGGATACCAGTCTGTTCGCGGGCGCCGGCATCGGCATTGTCGGCGGTGCCATCATGTTCGCCCTCGGCATCTGGTACCTGGAGCGGGAACGGGTCCGGGCTGCAGCCAGCGGTGACGGCTTCGAGGCCGGCCCCCGGGACATCATTCCCGAACGTGGCCTGGACGACCCCGAGATGCCGTCCTGGAAGCTGGCCATGGTGCCGCTGGCGGTGGTGCTCGGCACCATCATCCTGCCGCGACTCGTGCTGCTGATGGCCGGTGACAACGTCGATCCTGAAGGGGCCTGGTGGCAGCGCATGGTGCTGTTCGCCAACGGCCAGCCGGTGCTCTGGCCCTCACTGGCCCTGCTGCTCGGCAGCCTGACCGCCCTGATCCTGTTTCCGCTGCTGTGGGAACGACCCATGGCGACATTGGGCCGGGGCGCCGACGATGCCGTCATGCCGCTGCTCAACACCGCCGTCGTGATCGGTTTCGGTGGCGTGGTCAGCCAGACCGAAGGCTTCACCAACTTCTCCGAGCTGATGCTTGGCTCGGGTCTGCCCCCCCTGCTGTCCGCCGTGGTGTCGGTGAGCATCGTCGCGGCCATCGTCGGCTCCGCATCCGGAGGGCTTCAGATCTTCATGCAGACCCTGGCCGAACACTACGTGGAGATGGGCGTGGATCCCGAAGTCCTGCACCGGGTCGTGACCATGGCCAGCGGCGGCATCGACTCCCTGCCCCACTGCGGCGCCGTCATCGCCACGCTGACGATCATGCAGCTCACCCACCGGCAGGCCTACAAGGACATCGGCGTGATCACGGTGGTCATCCCGGTCATCGCCACCCTGGCGGTCACTGCCCTGGCGATGTCCCTGGGAAGCTAGTCGGCCGGATCCGCAGCAAGCAAACAGCGCCAACCCTGTCGGGCGCGAACAGCGAGCCTCCAGCGCCTCCGCAGCGCATCAACGCTCCCCGCAGCCCGTCTCGGGTCGCCAGTGCCAGTAGCGTTGCCGCTGCGCACGCAGGGCCTGCAGTTCCGTCGGGCGGGAAGAATCCCAGGTGAGCATGCCGCCGGGCCCGGTTCCCAGAACCACGGCACCCGCCGCTTCCCAGCGCTCGACCACCACCGCATGGGGATGTCCGAAGGGACTCGGGCATCCGGCCGGCACCGCCACGAAACGCGGCTCTGTCAGGCGAACCAGCACCCGGCCCGATGACGTGTGGGACCCATGGTGAGGAGCCACCACCAGATCCTTCCTGCCCACGTCCGCTGCCAGCCTGCGCTCGGCGAAGACATCGATGTCACCGGGCAGCAGGACCGAAGCTCCCGCAGAGCGGATCCGCAGGACGCAGGAGTCGCGGTTGTACCAGCGCGGCTCGCCCGCCACCCCCGGTTGCGGCAGCAGCACGTCGAAGCGGACGCCGTCCCACTCCCAGCCCTGTCCGGCATGGCAGGGCACGGTGGCAGGAAAGGCTGAGGGTAAGGTCACCGGTGAGAAGATCTCCGTGTCCGGAAACGCTGCATGCACGCTCGGGAGCCCACCCATGTGATCGAAGTGGGCATGGCTGACCATGATCCCGTCGAGGCGCCGGATTCCCAGCGCCGCCAGCACCGGTATCACCACCCGACTGCCCGCATCGCTGTCGGCACCGAAGGCCGGACCAGTGTCGTAAAGCAGCGTGTGGCGGTGTGTGCGCACCACGGCTGCGTGACCCTGGCCCACATCGAGAACGTGGACCCTGAGCCCGCCCTGGGGCGGAGCTCCCGTCTTGGGTATCAGCAACGCCACCAGCACCAGCAGAGCCAACGCCCGCAGCGGCCATGGCCACGGCACCCAGACGAGAATGGCGGCCAGGACAGCCAGGGGGACCAGGACACCCCCGGCAACCTGCAGCGGTACGGCGTACTCCGGCAGCGCAGCGAGACCGGCCAATGCCAGCGTCAGGGCCTCTCCGAGAACCCCCAACCCCGTCTGGGCGCCCGGTATTGCCAGTGCTGTTGCCAGACCGAGGCCCAATCCCAGGGGCAACAGCACCATGGCCACCAAGGGAATGGCAAACAGGTTCACCAGCGGGGCCAGCAGCGGCATGCGGCCGAAGGCCATGGCCAGAGGCAGGGCCAGCAGCGTGGTCACGGCGAGTTGGGCCAGCAGCGTCCCGCGCCAGGCCGACAGGCCCATGAGACTACGTCCGGACACCACCAGGAGCAGGGCCGCCACCGCGAGGAAGGACAGCCAGAATCCGGCAGCCAGGGGCGCCAGGGGATCGAGCAGCAGGATGACCACAGCGGCGCAGAGCAATGCAGACAGCGGATTGCCGTGACGGTTGGCAACCAGCAGCACCGCACCCACCGCCAGCATCAGCACAGCCCGCCGAGCCGGCAACTCGAAACCCGTGAGCAGCGCATATCCGCCAGCCGCAGCCAGGACGAGGAGAATGGCCGCGCCCGGAGCACGGGCGCGCAGGCCGGTCAGTGCAAGCAGGCCGAGCACCACGGCAGCGACCATGCCCACGTGCAGTCCAGAAACCACCAGCAGATGGGTGGTGCCAGTCGTGGCCAGCAGTGCCCAGTCGCCGGCAGTCAGCGCACTGCGGTCACCCACCAGCAGCGCCCGCAGGTGACGGCCTCCAGTGCCCGGTGCCGCGGTGGCAACGGCCGCTGAAGCACGCGCTCTGAGCCCGGAGAGGCTCGGTCGAGCCGGCGCCGGACGCAGTCGTTGCGCGCCTTCACCCCGGATGTAGCCCTGGGCGTCCACACCTGCCCGGAACAGGTTGCGTTCGGGGTCACCGCCACCGGGATTGGCCAGACCCCGCGGTGCTCGCAGCCGCACCGGCAGCTCCCAGACTTCCCCTGATCGGGCCGCGCGCAGCGGGTCGTCGGGTGCATGCAGCTGCAGACGGATGCGTCGGGGTCGAACCTGACCCGAAGTGGTATCGAAGGCCCGGGTCTCCTCGACGGCGAGTTCCACCATCCGCGGTGCTGACACCGGCTCCGCGCGGATGATGCGGCCCACCACGAGACCATCCATATGCATCCCGGAGAGTCGGGCGCTGCTACCCTGGACTACGGCCATACCAGGCAGCACGGAACCCAATGCCACAGCCAATGCCAAAAGAGATCCTCTGCGGCGTCTGCCGATCAGCGCCGCCATCCAGGCTGCCGCAGTCAACAGCGTGCAGTAGGCCGGCCCGAGTGCGATGGCTGCCATGTGGCCGGCCAGCAGCGCCCAGACCCAAGCCAGTGCTGGAGTGGTCCGAGTCGGCTCGGCATAATCCCGCCGCCCGGCAGGCTGCCCCGCTGCTGACCCGTAGCCGTCCTTCGTTCCGGTAACCAACATGCCACGCCAGTTCCTCAAGAGGTACATGCCCAAGGTCCACGACCTCGAACGTCGGCGAGGCCTCGGAATCCTTGGCAAGCGCCTGTTTGATCCTGAACTGTGGCATCTGAATCGTCAGTCCGTTTCGACTGCTTTTGCCGTAGGACTTTTCGTAACCTGGCTGCCGATGCCGGCCCAGATGCTGGTGGCCGGGGCGGTGGCGATCATGCTGCGATGCAACCTCCCCATCAGCGTGGCGCTGGTGTGGGTCAGCAATCCCGTGACGCAACCGGCGCTGTTGCTGTTCGCCTATCAGCTCGGGACCTGGCTGCTGGGCGCGCCAGCGGAGGTCATGGCGTTCCAGATTTCCTGGGAGTGGTTCCGGGTGCGGATCGGGCAGATCTGGGCGCCGCTGCTGCTCGGTTCCCTGGTTGCCGGTGTGGTGTGCGGCTTTCTGGGTTGGGCAGGCATGCAGCTGATCTGGCGCTGGCATGTGGTGCAGCGCTGGGAGCGGCGGCGGAATGTGCGCCGGCTGCGGGCCATCATGGCCGCCAAGCGGGAAGAGGTCGGCCGGCCGGATGTTCCGGAGCGGGATGAAGCCGTCAAATAGATTCGAACGAATCTAGAAATGGATCTTAGGTCGCTGATTTAAAACATTTCTACCGCCGAATCGGCGTCCAGATTTCGAGCGCGACGCGTGAGCCTGCCCGCGACGGCGCTACTGAAGCCTGCCCCGGAGGCTGAAGGTGGGGTTCACCGATGCAGCGACCGCGCCGGGTCGATGGCGCCTGCCCGCCGCGCCGGATAAAGCGCGCCACCTATGGACACCACCAGCGCGCCGATCCCGATCCAGATCAGATCGTTCATTCTGAGTTCCGAAGGCAGTTCATCGAAGTAGGTTCCCGCCAGCAGGCGGAAGGAGAACAGATCCTCGAGCACGATCATGATGGCGCCGATGTGGGTCGCCAGCAGCACACCGAGCAGCAGGCCCACGGCCACCCCCACGCTGCCGATCAGCACCCCCTGAATGACGAAGATGCGCACCACCCCGCCCCGGGTGACCCCCAGCGTCCGCAGAATGGCCACGGCGCTGCGCTTCTCGTCCACCAGCATGGCGAGGCTGGCGACGATGTTGAATACGGCCACGGCCACGATCAGCCCGAGCAGCAGACCCATCATGGTCTTCTCCATGCCCACGGCCTCGAACAGTTCACCGTAGCGACTCGTCCAGTCCCGCACGTCGCCAGGCGCAAGCCCCAGCGTGGTGGCCAGCTGCCGACCGATCTGGGGGGCCTGATAGATGTTGTCCAGCGCGATTCGAACTTCGGTGGGGGCGAGACCGGCAATGCCCTCCAGCCGGTCCACGTGCATAAACACCACGCCATGATCGGGATCAGCACCGAGCCGGAACAGGCCCACCAGTTCCGCGGTGACCAGCAGGGGCCGGACACTGCCATCCACGGCGCGGGGCAGCATCAGCGTCACCCGGTCACCGGGAAACAATCCCAGCCGCGCCGCCAGCGGCGATCCCATCACCAGCCCCACCTCCGCCGTCAGATCACGGAGATCACCGACCACCATGTGCTCCGGCAGCGTCGACAGCTGCGGCTCACGCTCGGGTTCGATGCCGAACACCGCCACCGGCAGCACCCGGGATCCGGTGGTCAGCATGCCGCCGGTCTCGAGGAAGCGGGCCGCGCCCTGCACCCCGGGCTGGCGCTCCGCCATCGCCACCCGCTCGTCGAGATTGTCGCCGGAAGCGCTGAGCGTGACATGGGGAACGATGCCGAGAATGCGCGCGCGGAGTTCACGGTCGAAGCCGTTCATCACCGACAGCACGGTGACCAGGGCTGCCACGCCAAGAATCAGTCCGGCAATGGAAATGGTGGAGATGAGAGACACGGTCTGGCTGCGACGCACCGCACCGAGGTAGCGCAAGGCAATCAGCAGCGACGGCCTCGACGCCAAGCGGCTGAGTCCCTCGGTGGCGGCCTCCCCTGTGCTCACGCCGGCTGCTCATCCGTAGTCAGGACGCCATCGGTCAGGCGCAGGCGCCGTTGCATGCGCCGCGCCAGTTCCACGTCGTGGGTCACGACCACCAGCGCCGTGTCGTTCTCCGCATTGAGTTCCAGCAGCAGCTCCTGCACTACCGTGGCGGTACCCTGATCGAGATTGCCGGTGGGTTCATCGGCCAGCACCACCGCCGGCCGCCCCGACAGCGCCCGGGCGATGGCCACCCGCTGCCGCTCACCGCCGGAAAGTTCGGCCGGCCGATGATTGCTGCGGCCGGCCAGTCCCACCCGGTCCAGCAGCGCGGCAGCGCGCTGCGCGGCGGCAGATCGGCTCTCACCGCGGATCAGCAGCGGCATGGCGACGTTCTCCAGCGCCGTGAACTCGGCCAGCAGGTGATGAAACTGATAGACGAAGCCGAGCAGACGGTTACGTGCCGCCGCACGCCGGGACTCATCCAGGGCGTAGGCGTCCTGGCCCTGCCAGAACACCTGCCCTGCATCCGGCTCGTCGAGACCGCCCACTGCGTGCAGCAGCGTGCTCTTGCCCGACCCGGAAGCCCCGACAATGGCCACGGTCTCGCCGGCGCGCAGCGTCAGGTCGACGCCGTTGCGCACCTGCACCCGGGCTTCACCTTCGCGGAATCCACGGAACAGGCCCTTGGCCTCGAGCACCGCGCCGTCACTCATGCCGCAACTCCTCTGCAGGCGCCACCTTCAGGGCTCGGCGTGCCGGCCACCAGATCGTGATCAGGGCGATTCCCAGCCCGATCACGGCCACCGCCAGGAGATCGGCCGGGAGCACCGCAACCGGCAGTTCCCGCACGAAGTACTCCTCCAGCAGGCGCTGATCGAACAGGTCCTGCAGCAACAGCATGGCGCCAGGCAGCGCCCATGCGAGGGCTGTGCCCACCAGCAGACCACCGCCGATGCCCACCGCCGCAATCATGCCGCCCTGAGCAAAGAACAGCCGTACCAGACTGGCGGGGCGCAGCCCCATGGTGCGCAGGATGGCGATGTCACCACGCTTGCTGTTGACCACCATGGTGAGCATGGACACCACGTTGAACGCCGCCACCGCCACCAGCAGCGACAGCAGGACGAACATGATGCGTTTCTGCAGCCCGATGGCCTCGTACAGGTTGCCGTGGGTCCGCCGCCAGTCGAAGCCGCGCAGACGGGGATCGCCAAGACGTCCCAGGGCATCGTCCACCACTTCGCCAGCAGCAAACAGATCCAGCAGCCGGAGTCTCACGCCCTGGGCCTCGCCGGGCACCCGTAACAGGCGTCGCGCATCTTCGAGATGGACGAACATGCCGCTGTCATCCAGATCCGATGCCACCTCGAAGGTGCCGACAACCCGCATCCTTTTCTGCCGCGGGAAGGCGCCGGCAAGGGTGATGCGCGGATCGGGCATCACCAGCACCACGTCGTCGCCGACGTCCACCTCCAGCGCCGCTGCCAGCCGGCTCCCGAGCACCGCGCCGAAGGCTCCCGGCTCGAGCGCATTGAGATCGCCCGCAGTGAGACGCGCCGGCAGGATGGACACCTTCGCCTCCTGCTCAGGGTCGATACCGGTGAGATCCACCGCCAGGACCCGATCGCTGCCCGCCAGCAACGCAGGCCCCCGGGTCAGAGGCGCCGCGGCGAGTACGCGCGGATCACGCAGCACTTCGTCGGCGACCCGGCGCCAGTCGGCGAGCCCCTCGTCCGCATGCAGCACCGCATGGGGCAGCACACCGAGAATGCGCTCCCTGAGTTCGCGGTCGAAGCCGTTCATGACGGACAGCACGAGCACCAGAACCGCCGTGCCGAGCCCGAGGCCGAACGCGGCGATGGCGGTCACGAAGGACAGAAAACCAGAGCCGGCACGGCTGTAACGCCACGCGATGCGCAGGGGCAGGAGGTTCACGATAGGCAACGCGTGGAGGTGGGGAGGGTGCGTCGAATCAACGGCGCGTGGCGTCGAAGCCCAGCTCGTCCTTGCCTTGGGTCTCCTCCTCGCTGGCGTCGCACTTGCTGCTGTCGCCACCGCAGATTTCGCAGGAACCGTCGGCACCCATCATGTTCAGGCCGCCACAGGTCCCGGCAATGGGCTTGCGGCCCATGATGACGCCGATGGACATGGCGGCCACCAGAGCGAGCATGATCACGAATACCACCAGAAACTGGGTCATGGATCACCTGCAACCCGAAATGCGGAAAATTCCGGACTGGCCACTTCCTCCAGTCCGCTGTCGGTGTACAGGATAAACAAAACCGGCAGGGAAAGCTCGCGGGCCAGGGCCAGCCCCGACTCCGGCCCCATGACGTTCAGGGCCGTCGCCCACCCGTCCGACCACATGGCGGAGGCATGCAGGACCGTGACCGACGCCACCCGCTGCTCGATGGGCCAGCCGGTCTTCGGATCGATGGTGTGGGAGTAGCGCCGGCCTTCATGGACGAAGTAGTTGCGATAGTCGCCGGAAGTGGTCACGGCCACGTCATCGATGGCGATGATGGCCTGCACGCCGCCCCGACGCCCCAGCGCTGGCACTTCCACCCCCACCTGCCAGGGCACACCGCGAGCGTTGTGGCCGCGGCCACGCATGTCGCCACCGATATCGGCCAAGTAACGGGTGGCGCCGTGGGATTCGATCACGGCCGTCATGACATCAGCGCCATGGCCCTTGGCAATGCCACCGAGATCCGCCGTCACCTCGGCCTGGCGCCGCAGCGCCGGCGGATCCTGACGCACTTCGATCTGCCGCCAATCCACCCGGGCCCGTGCCGCCTCGATGGCGGCCTCGTCCGGCACCCGATCCCGCTCCACCCGCCGCGGGCCGAATCCCCACAGATTCACCAGCGGCCCCACCGTCACGTCGAAGGCGCCATCGGAGCGTGCACTGACCTCCCGGGCCGCCGCCATCACCTCGGCCAGTTCTGCCGACACGGCGAACCATTCACCCACGGGGCTGCGATTGAAGCGGGAGATTTCCGACTCCGGATCGTAGTTCGACATCTGTGCGTTGACTTCGATGAGCGCCGCCTCGAGGTCCTCACGGAGAGCTTCGGCGTCCAGGTCCGCAGGCGGTGCGGCGATGCGCACGCTCCAGTAGGTACCCATAGTGCGGCCATCGAGGGCCAGCAGTTCGTCTTGCGCCTGTTGCGGCGCGCAGGCGGCCAGGGTGGCGGCGAGGACCAGCAGCAGTCCTTTCAGCGCGAAGCGCATAACAGCTCCCGTCGTGCATCCGTCGAGGCGCGCAAGATAGCGAAAGCCTGACACGCCGTCACCGGGGAGGCCCTGCCCGCCACAGACGGATGGGCCGATTGGGTAGCGCTCGGCAGAAGCAGCGCGCGCTGCCTGCGCGGCGGCTGCGCCGCCGATCGCGATCTGCGAACTCTCTCTTACGAAACATACGACAACCCTTTGATTTTGAAATAACTTTTCAGACTGGAACACGCCCTGTGGGAGCGCCCTATTCGCGCAGCGAATGGGCCGATTGCGAAGCGCTCTACCAGAAGCGACGGCACCGGCTTCGCTGCGCGTCATGCCAGTCGGCGCATCGCCCTGCGGGCGCTAGCGCTCTGTTGCGCGCCATCCATGGCGCGCCCCGCTTCGCGGCGCACTTCGTGCGACGCATTTCATTCCAGATGAAATGCGCCCACAGTTAGCTCATCGCAAGTTTCTTCCGCGACAGCGACAAGAGCATGGGTGACCCGCCGCCGGAGCGTGGTCAAACCGTCAGTTCTGCTCGGGCGCTGGATCCAGACGCTCGCGGAAGCGGCCGATGCAGGTCATGGCTGCATCGTCGTCGCAGTCCACCACCCAGAGCAGATCGTCTTCCACCAGAAAGATGGCGTCCTGCAGGAACTGCCGACCCAGCTCCACGCCATGTGTCACGCCGATGTCCACTGCCCAACCCGGCTCCGCATGACCCGTCCTCGGAGAGTAGCCGGTGAGTCGGTGCATCCAGCAATCCATGTCCGCGAGACTGGCGGAGAGATGAGCTTCCGCTGCGAGAACTCGCGCATCAGACCAGGCGGCCCCCATGGGCGGCCAGGCGGTGATGATCACGAAGCGCTCCGGCCAGGCCTCGGGAGCCTGACTCTGGCGGAATCGCGTCTGCCGATAGACCTCGTGCATAGAAACCCCAAAACCTCCCGCTCCGGTATTCCCGTCAGCGGCCCCGGTGCCCTGGTTTCGTGGCAAGCATGCAATCGGACATCAGGGCCCTTCGACTGCACCCGGATGCAGGTGCAGGTCATCGCCGCCCATGGCGTCGAAGATATCCCGGGCCGCCACCGAGGGGTGTTCCCAGGAATCCGCCGCATCGCGATTGCTGTCCTCGGCAAGTGGACCCACCGAATTGCGCAGGATATTCGTCGCCAGTCCCCCCGGAGAGGCGATGAAGACATCAATGCCGTAGGGGGCCAGTTCCTCCGCGGCGGCCTCGAAGGAGCCCCGAATCGCCTGCTTGGTCGCGGCGTAGTGCCCGTAGCCGGCGGATGCCGGACGATGAATGATGGCCGAGGCCACGTTGACGATGGCGCCGCCACCCGCCTCCTTCATGATCGGGATCACCCGCTGCGCCAGATCCGCGTAGGCCCAGTAGTTCACCTCGAACTGATGCCGCGCCGCCGTGAGATCCATCTGCTCCAGCGTCGCCGCATAGAGATAGCCGGCGTTGTTGAAGAGCACGTCCACCGTGCCGAAAGCTTCCAGGGCCGCTTCCACCACCTGCGCCCGCGCGTCGGGATCGGCAAGATCCACTTCCACGGCGATGGCTTCGCCACCCTCGGCCAGAACGCGGGCAGCCAGGGCTCGCGAGGGCGCCGGCTGAATATCCGCCAGCACCAGTTTCATGTCCTTCTCAGCGGCGATCAGGGCAAGCTCATAGCCGAGCCCGCTGGAGGAGCCGGTGATGATGGCCACCTTCCCCGCCCAATCCTCCGCCACCGCGGTTGACCCGAACAACAGCACAATGAGCGCCACCACCGGGCGCATCAGCCTGATTCTGAACATGATCCACTCCCTCATCTGCACGTGGATTGCATTCTAGCCCGGAAATTGCACCACGCCGTACAGCCAGGGATGTCCTCAGGAGCGCGATGATCCGTCGCGGACCAGCAACTCCACATCGCCGTCCGAAGCCACCGCGTCCCGCCGATCTGTCCGGGCCGCACCGAGCCTGCGGATCAATGCCGCATCCCCGAGCAGCGCCATCGCCTGGCCGGAGGTCAGCGCCGCCTCGAGGACTTCCGGCTCGGCGTGATGGGCATAGCGGGCCCGGGCCAGCGCCAGGTCGGCATCGAACGGCCCATCGGGCGCCGGCGCCTCCAGCTGGGCGAGATGGAAGGCCCGCAGTTCCGCGTCCTCTCCAAGCCACTCGAACAGATTCCGCACCGGAGCCACAGGCCAGCGTCCCTGTTCGACTCCTATGCGTTCGAGCAGCGCCGACTCGCTGCCACCTTCCGCACGCAGCAGCCCGCCCGCACCGAGCAGGCGGCCAAGGTCGGCCCGGCCGCTGAGCCAGGCGAGCAAAGGGGCGAGTATGAGACCAAGCGTCAGCGGCAACAGCCACAGGAAGAGATCACGATGCAGCCAGCCCGCAAGCCCGGCCAGGGCAATGCCAAGCAGCAGCGCGCCGGCATGGCCACGCAGTGCGGTACCCCAGGCAATGGCGCCATCGTCGCGACGTTGGGGCTGCCAGCCGGAGTCCCCTCCTGTGAGCACCTGCCAGACGATGCGCGTCTGCGAAGCCATCATCACCGGCGCCAGCAGCGCCGAGCACAGGGTTTCCAGCAGCATCGAGCCCGTAGCCCGCAGAGCGCCGCCCATCTCACGCCGCAGCCGTGAAGAAAACAGTGCATGCAGCCAGCCCAACACCTTCGGCAGCAGCACCACCGCCATGGACACGATGAACAGATCGATGGCGCGAGCCGAGTCGAAGACCGGCCACGACGGGAACAATCCCGCCGCCCCGAAGTAGTCCGGCTGCCCGAGGGACGCCTGCACCCCGAGCAGCAGACCCACCAGCACCAGCGCCAGCCACAGCGGCGCACTGGCGTAGGCCATGATCCCGCTGGCCATGTTCAGCCGCGATGTGGGCGTGAACCCGCCGGCGAACAGGAAACGTACGTGCTGAAAATTGCCCTGACACCAGCGCCGGTCCCGGATCACCACGTCGTCGAGGGAGGGCGGCGCCTCTTCGAAGGACCCTTCGAGGTCCACGTCGAGGCGCACACCCCAGCCCCGGCGCCGCAGCATTGCCGCCTCGACGAAGTCATGGCTCAGCACCGGACCGCCGAAGGGCGGTTGGCCGGAGAGTATGGGCAGCTTGGCGGCGTCGGCGAAGGCCCGAGTACGGATGATGGCGTTGTGGCCCCAGAAGTTGCCGGACAGGCCACACCACGCCGCCAGACCGGAGCCGCCGATGCGTCCATAGCAGCGGTTGGCGAACTGCTGCAGCCGGGCAAAGGGCGTGCCTGCACGGACGATCACGGGCAGGGTCTGGATCAAGCCGATGCCCGTATCGGCCGCAAGGCGTCGTGACAGAGTGATCAGGGTTTCGGCAGCCATGACGCTGTCGGCATCGAGCACCACGAAGGCATCGAAGCCACCGCCGAAGCGCGCCACCCAGTCCGCAATGTTGCCGGCCTTGCGTTCCACGTTACGCGCCCGATGCCGGTAGTGGATGGGACAGGGCGGCTCGGATTCGGCCACCAGTCGCCGTACCACGTCCTCTTCCCGCAGCCAGGCCCCGGCGTTGTTGGTGTCGCTGAGCACAAAGATCGCGAAACGTCCCGGCGCCCGATCGGCGAGGTCTGTGGCCAGAATCTTAAGCGCCGCCGCCACCCTTCCTGGACTCTCGTTGTAAAGGGGCAGCAGGACAGCGGTGGTCAGCGGCTCATCTGCAGCAGGGGGTGTCCGGGGACGCAGCAGCGTGACCAGCATGCCGAGCACGGCGTTGCCAGCGGCAAAGGTGATCCACGAGAAATTGATCGCGAACAGAACGAGGAAGACCACCTGGGTCGGCGTAATGCCCGCCACCACCAGCACGCCGTGCATCTCGCGCAGTCCGTACAGCGTCATGCCAAAGGTCACCGCGATCAGCAGCACCTGATGCTTCCACAGCCGCAGCCGCTCGACCATACGACGACTCTGGGTCCGCAGGGGCTGGCGCGGCTCACTGCGTGCACGGCGCGGCATGACGAGCGGGTTCTCCGGTGGCAGGGCGCGCAGCGGACTCATGACTTCACTCGGCCAGCCAGCGATAGAGCCAGACTTCACCCAGCCGCTTCTCGCTTTCCCAGAGCCCCTGATCCGGGCCCGGGTCACCACCCTCATCTTCGCCGTCATTCAGGTCGGTCATGATCCGGCGTTCGATCTGCAACTCGACGCGCAGTTCCACCACCGGGGCACGGCCCGGCTCGAAGGTCACGAATACCCGCGTGCCGCCGGTCTCCTCGTTCCTCTGCAGGAGCGTCTCCAGAACGCGGCCCGCCGAGGCCGAGGCAACGGCTGAGAGTTCGGCATCGGCAGGTACCAGGCGGGTATCCCAATCGATCACGGCCTGCGGCAACCGCGTCCCCAACGTCCGCCCCATGGCGCTGCGCTGCACCTGCGGAACCTGATCACGCATGGGGACCCGATCGGGCCAGGAGAGCCGGTAGGCGAAGCTGTAGGGTTGGTGTGCCGGCAGTTCGGCCCGCGGCCGCCAATAGGCCACCATATTGTCATTGGCCTCCGATGCGGACGGGATCTCCACCAGTTCCAGGTGGCCGGCACCCCAGTCGCCCCGGGGCTCGATCCAAGCGCTCGGGCGCTGTTCGTAGCGCGCCTCCAGGTCCTCGAACTGATCAAAGCGACGACTGCGCTGAACGAGCCCGAAGCCCTGGGGCGCCGAATCGAGAAAGGCACTCACCTGCAGGCTGCGCGGGTTGACCAGCGGCCTGTAGATCCATTCTCCGGCTCCGGTGAACATCGAAATGCCATCGCTGTCGTGCACGGCAGGGCGATAATCCGGCGCGTCGGGTCCGTCCATGGGGCCGTGCATGTACATGGACGTCAGCGGTGCCAGCCCGACGTGAGTCAGGGCACGACGCGGAAACAGGGTCACCGCGACATCCAGCGTCGTCACCAGCCCGGGCCAGATTTCGAAACGATAGGCGCCAGCCACGCTGGGACTGTCGAGCAGTGCGTGCACGACGATGCCGCTGGGTTCTCCGGCCATGGCCTCGATCCAGAAGCGGCGGAACATGGGAAACTCTTCGCCACCGCGCTGCGCCACGTCCAGCGCAAGCCCACGGGCCGAAAGGCCATAGATCTGCCGGCGCGAGACAGCGCGCAGATAGCTGGCACCCTGAAAGACGATGAACTCGTCGGCGTAATCCCCGTCCCCATAGCCGCCATCGCTGATGGTTTCGTTGATGGGATAGTGCAGGCGGAAGCCCGCAGATCGGGCGAACGCGGCGATGGCCCGGGAAATCTCAGGGGAAGGCGTTTCGAAACTCTGCTCGTCCGGCAGCAGGGGCTCGGAGCGGCCAGCCCTGACGACGAACAGTTCCACCCCGGTTTCGAACAGGAATCCCGGTGCAAACAACTCGACGCTGAAGCGATCGTCTTCCTGCAGGCGGACCGCCCGCTCCTTGCGAAAACGGATCGAGCGGTAGACGTCGTAGTTCAGCGCCTTGAGGGCGGCCGGAACCTGCTGCGGGGCAGCGTAGGGACTCGCGGCCAGTGCACGTGCCTCGGCGAGAACCGAGTCATGAGAGAAGGCAGGTTCAGCGGAGGGAGATGACCACGCCTGCTGAGTCAGCAGCGGCAGAAGCAGCATCACGACGAGGAAGGGAGCAGCGACTTTCGATGAATCAGGAAGCATTCCCTGCGGCCGTGAGTGCCAAAGACGCGCGCGGGCAAGCCGCTCAGGCAGAGCCCGTCTCCGGAGCCAGATGAAGATTCCCATAGCCACGGCTTCGCACAGCGCAAACGAAGAAGCCTATGGGCGGCACAAGCGCATTACTGTGCGCTCCACAACATAGCGATCCCGGCAGGCCGTTGAAGTGGCAGCAGAACCATACCGGACCGGTATCCGTCCGCAGCCGTGAGCCGGTGAGATATGCGCATTGAGTCTGCGAGCCTCTGTTCGTCCACGCACGGACGCCCTGCCTGCGGGCACATTAGGGTGCTCGTCCTCCCCAGTAGCTGACCCGATCATGTCAGCGGGAACGCAGAGGCTCGAAGGCAGCCAGGATTTCGATCTCTGCGAACTCCAAGGGGTGAGACTAAACCAGGGCGCCGAGTTCGCATGGCAATTCTGCCGACCGCGCTCCGCGCTGGAGAGACCTCTCATGAAAAAGCTCAACAAGTTCGCCATGTGTGCACTCATTCTGCCCGTGGGCGCTTTTGCCGCCGGCGCAGTGACCCCCGATAGCCATCAGCAAGGATCCGGTGCAGCACAGAGCCAGCATGGCTCCGGTTCCCAGCACAGCCAGCCCGGCAGCACCACCTACGGCACCGAGAAGTCGGATCAGGACTACAGCGCTGCCGAGCGCAGGGCTGCCGCCGACAAGCAGCACGGCATGGCCGGCATGAGCAAGAAAGCCGAGTTCATGTCCACGACCCCGAACGACGCTGTCCGCGTCGATCAAGTCATCGGCAGCAAGCTGCACTCGCGCTCCAGTGACACCGCAGCCGCAGGCACCACCACCCGGCGCTCCAGCGACAATGACAAGGAAATCGGTACCATCGATGACCTCATCATCGACGAAGAAGGCCAGGTCGTTGCCGTGGTCGTTTCCGTCGGCGGCATGCTCGGCATGGGCAAGAGTTCCGTCGCGATTTCCTGGAACGCCATCGATCGTACGATGAACGAGGACCGCGACGGCTACAGGTTCAGCGTCAATGCCACGGAGGAAGAGCTGAACAACGCCCCCTCCTACGACAAGGACAGCGACGGCATTCGCGCCCGCAGCTCCGCTTCCAACTGATCACAGCCTCCCCCCCGGGAGTCTGATCCATCCGGCGGCAGTCAGCATTCCGGCTGCCACGGCACCATAAAAAAGCCCCGCCGGTCATCGACCGGCGGGGCTTCTTTTTGCCCGGAGGCAGTGGGTCTCGCTGACGGCCTCAGGCCGCCGTGCCTTCCTGTTCCGGCACGTCCTTCATGGTCAGCTTGATGCGGCCGCGGGCGTCCACATCCAGCACCAGCACCCGGACTTCCTGACCTTCCTTGAGGTAGTCCTCCACCTTCTCCACGCGCTCGTTGGCGATCTGAGAAATGTGGACCAGGCCGTCCTTGCCCGGAAGAATGGAGATGAAGGCGCCGAAATCGACGATCTTCGCCACCTTGCCGGTATAGACGCGACCGACTTCCGCCTCGGCGGTGAGTTCCTGGATCTTGGCGATGGCCGCATCCCGAGAGGCGGCGTTCTCACCGTAGATCCGCACCATACCGGAATCGTCGATGTCGATCTGGGCACCGGTTTCCTCAGTGATGGCGCGAATGGTGACGCCACCTTTGCCGATGATGTCGCGGATCTTGTCCGGATTCACTTCGATCATGGCCATGCTCGGCGCATTCTCGGAGACGGAATCCCGGGACACCGCAATCACCTTGTTCATCTCGTTGAGAATATGGATGCGGGCCTCGTAGGCCTGGGCCAGCGCCTGCTCCATGATCTCTTCGTTGATGCCCTGGATCTTGATGTCCATCTGCAGGGCAGTGACGCCCTTGGCGGTACCGGCCACCTTGAAGTCCATGTCGCCGAGGTGGTCTTCGTCACCGAGGATGTCGGTGATGACCGCAAAGCGCTGATCTTCCTTCACCAGGCCCATGGCAATCCCGGCCACCGGTGCCTTGATCGGCACCCCTGCATCCATCAGCGCGAGGCTGGTGCCGCAGACCGTCGCCATGGAGGAGGAGCCGTTGGACTCCGTGATCTCCGAGACGATGCGCAGGGTGTAGGGGAAGCTCTCGGGATCGGGCAGCACGGCTTCCATGGCGCGGCGCGCCAGTTTGCCGTGGCCGATCTCGCGCCGCTTCGGGCCGCCCATGAATCCGGCTTCACCCACCGAGAAGGGCGGGAAGTTGTAGTGCAGCATGAAGTTATCGCGATAGGTGCCTTCCAGGGCGTCGACGATGGCTGCATCCCTGGAGGTGCCCAGGGTGGCCGCGACGATGGCCTGGGTCTCACCACGGGTGAACAGCGAGGAGCCGTGCACCTTCGGCAGGACACCCACTTCGATGTCGAGCTTGCGCACCGTCTTCAGATCACGGCCGTCGATACGCGGATTGCCGGAGAGGATGCGATCGCGAACCGTCGCTTTCTCCACCTTCTCGAACAGCGACGCAACTTCCTTGGGATCTGCTGCACCCTCGCCCGCGGCTTCGCCGGCGAACTGCTCGATGCAGCGGTTCTTCAAAGCGCTGACCGCGCCCTGACGCTCCATCTTGTCGATGATCTGGTAGGCATCACCGATGGCCGCGGCATAGCCTTCGCGGATCTGGCCGAGCAGCGCTTCGTTGATCGGTGCCGGAGCCCATTCCCAGCGCGGCTTGCCGGCTTCCGCCACCAGGGCGTCGATGGCATCGAGCACCGGCTGAATTTCGAGATGCGCAAACAGCACCCCGCCGAGCATCTGGTCCTCGGTGAGTTCGCTGGCCTCGGATTCCACCATCAGCACCGCCTGCCGGGTGCCTGCGACCATCATGTTCAGGTCAGACTGCCGGAGCTGCTCGTAGCCCGGGTTCAGGATGTACTGGCCATCGAGATAGCCGACGCGGGCACAGGCCAGCGGACCATCGAAGGGCACGCCGGACACGCCGAGAGCCGCCGCGGCACCGATCATGGAGATCACGTCCGGGTCGATGTTCTTCTCCGCCGACATCACGGTGCAGACCACCTGGGTCTCGTTCATGAAGCCCTTGGGGAACAGCGGCCGGATGGGCCGGTCGATCAGACGGCTGGTAAGGGTCTCCTTTTCGGAGGGCCGACCCTCGCGACGGAAAAAGCCGCCGGGAATCTTGCCTGCGGAATAGGTCTTTTCCTGATAGTTGACGGTCAGCGGGAAGAACGGCTGGCCGGGCTTGGCATCGCGATTGGACACCACGGTACACAGCACGACAGTATCGTCCATGCGCGCCATGACGGCGCCCGTTGCCTGGCGGGCGATCGCCCCGGTCTCGAGAGTGATGCGATGATCACCCCACTGAAAACTCTTGGTGACTACTGACAAGGTCTCATCCTCCATCCTGGAGAGGCGCCCCACATGTCTTGGCGGCCCTCCTCAACTCCGCAGCGGCCCCTGCCGATGCGGTTTGTTCATGGCGTGCTTGGGGCGGCACCTCGCCGCGCGATCACGAAAGACGGGCTGCAATGGGGAAGGGCAGAAGGGCCGGCCAGCCGGCTGCGAGGGGCTGCCGGGCATCGGCCCGGCATCGCGCGCCATGCGCGCTCCCACAGAGGGGGGTCGGTCGTGTCAAACCGCTTCCGGTTGCAAGCCCCGCAATTCGCCTGCGCGCATTCGAGGGCATCCGGTCGCACCCGGACCCTTCGCCACGCGGCAACCCTGCCACGGCCGTAGAGTCCGGTCCCACGAAGCAGCGTCGCAATCAGCGACGCAGACCAAGGCGCTCGATCAGCTTGGAATAACGCTGGGTGTCTTTGCCTTTCAGATAATCGAGCAGGCGACGACGCTGGTTGACCATGCGGATCAGGCCACGCCGGGAGTGATGATCCTTGGCGTGCGCTTTGAAGTGCCCCTGCAGCGAATCGATGTTCGCCGACAGCAGAGCCACCTGGACTTCCGGCGAACCGGTGTCACCTTCCTCGACTTGGTAATCCTTGACGATCTGTGCCTTGACTTCGTTACTCAGTGCCATCTTGCTTCTCCGAACATGCCTGCTATCCGCCGACACCATGCCGACCGACCCGCCACCACGCATGTCTGCAGTGACGTCGCCCGCAGCCAACGGCTGTGGACTCGAACGGCGATCCAAATCGAATCACCGCAGGAACCTTGTATTATCTGACGACCAGCCGCCGCGGTGCAATGCGGCCATCGTCCATGACCTCGCCGACGCCGAAAAACCGGTGCCGTTCCGGCTCACCCGGCGCAGCACCCGGAATCCGCTCCATCAGCCGCACCTGCCCCGCGGTCGGCGCGTGGGCGATCTGCACCGGCTGGCCCTTCTGCATGAACCAGGTGCTGGCTTCGGGCACCAGCACTTCGGGCCACTGGGCCACCGAGGTCTCCAGCGGCTTCAGCAGCTCGTCGAGGGCCTTGTGGCCGCCGCCGTCCCGAACCGCCTCCAGCGCCTCGAAGGTATGGGTCTCTTCGATGTCGAAGGGACCCACCGAAAGCCGGCGCAGGGCGGTGACGTGGGCGCCGCAGCCCAGCGCCTCACCGAGGTCGTCGGCGATGGTGCGCACGTAGGTGCCCTTGGAACAGTGAATGAACAAGGTCAGCACGTCGCCCTCGAAGGCGTCGACGCGGATCTCGAAGATGCTGATCCGCCGCGCCTCCCGCTCCACTTCGATGCCCTGGCGCGCCAGCTTGTACAGCGGCTGCCCCTGGTGCTTGATGGCGGAGAACATGGAGGGCACCTGATCGATCTCGCCACGAAAGGCTTCGAGCGCCTCTTCGAGGTCTTCGAGATCGAGTTCCGGCACCGGCCGCTCCGACACCACCTCGCCTTCGCAGTCACTGCTGTCGGTGCGCACCCCAAGCTTGATCTCGGTGAGGTAGCGCTTGTCCGAGTTGAGCAGAAACTGGGAGAACTTGGTGGCTTCACCGAAGCACAGCGGCAGCACCCCGGTGGCGATGGGGTCGAGGCTGCCGGTATGGCCCGCCTTGGCGGCACCATAAAGCCGCTTCACCCGCTGCAGCGCCTCGTTGGAGGAAAGCCCGTGGGGCTTGTCGAGCAGCAGGATGCCGTCTACCGGCCGCCCGCGCTGGCGTCGTTGCCGCGCCATCAGTGTCTGTCACCCGTCATCGCTGGTCTTCGTCCTCTGGGTTGCTGCTGCCGTCAGCCGCACTGTCGGCAGCCCCGCTGTCGTCCCGTCGCGCGCCATCGCTGGCCACCGCGGCATCGATGAGCCGGGCGATGCGATTGCTCTCTTCCGGGAGTCGATCCCAGTGGAAGCGCAGCCGGGGGGTGGTGCGCATCTGGGCGCGTTTGGCGATCAGCGTGCGCAGGAAGCCGGCGGCCCCACGCAGCACTTCGAGCAGTTCCTCGCGTTCCTCCTCGCTCTGGGCATCGAGGGAGGAAACATAAAGATCAGCGTAGCCGAGATCGGTGGAGACCTTGACCTCGTTCACCGACACCATGCCCACCCGTGGATCCTTCATCTCCCGGTGCAGGAGGGATGCAAACTCCCGCTGGATGAAATCGGCGACCCGTCGCTCCCGTCCGTATTCCTTCGGCATGCTTCAAGGCACGCGCCGTACCGACCCTCGCGGATCGATCACAGGCTGCGCGCCACCTCCTTCACGTCGAAGACTTCGATCTTGTCGCCGGCGCGGACGTCGTTGTAGTTGCGCACACCAATGCCGCACTCGAAGCCCTGACGGACCTCGTTGACGTCGTCCTTGAAGCGCCGCAGCGACTCGAGCTCGCCTTCATAAATCACCACGTCATCACGCAGGACGCGGATGCGCTTGTTGCGATGGATGGTGCCGTCGATGACCATACAGCCCGCCACCTGACCGAACTTCGGCGAGCGGAACACGTCGCGCACTTCCGCCACGCCGAGGATCTCCTCGCGCAGCTCCGGCGCCAGCATGCCCGAGAGGCTGGCTTTGATGTCGTCGAGCAGCTCGTAAATGATGCTGTAGTAGCGCAGGTCGAGGCCTTCGTTCTCGATGATCTTCTTCGCCGACGCATCCGCGCGGACGTTGAAGCCGATCACCACGGCCTTCGAAGCCACCGCCAGGTTGGCATCGGACTCGTTGATGCCGCCGACGCCGCTGGAGACCACATTGGCCTTCACTTCGCCGGTGGAGATTTCGTTGACGGCGCTGGTCAGTGCTTCCAGGGAGCCGCGCACATCGGTTTTCAGCACGATGTTCAGCGTCGGCGTCTCGCCCTCACCGATGTTCTCGAACAGGCCGTCGAGGCGGGCAGCCTGCTGCAGCTTGAAGCGGTTCTCGATGGTCCGTGAACGCCGGAACTCCACCAGTTCCTTGGCACGGCGCTCATCCTCCACTACGGCGAACTCGTCACCCGCATCCGGCGTCCCCGAGAGGCCGAGCACCTCCACCGGGATGGAAGGTCCGGCGCTCTCCACCTGCTGACGGTTCTCGTCGAGCATGGCGCGGACGCGACCGTAGTGTTCACCGGCGACGATGAAGTCACCCTTCTTCAGGGTGCCGTTGCGCACCAGCAGCGTCGCCACCGGACCGCGACCGCGGTCCAGCCGCGATTCCACCACCGCACCCTGACCGGGGGCGTCGGGAACGGCCTTGAGTTCGAGGACCTCGGCCTGCAGCAGCAGGGACTCCAGCAGATCATCGATGCCGTCGCCGGTCATGGCCGAGACGTGCACGAACTGGGTGTCACCGCCCCAGTCTTCCGGAACCACGCCACGACCGGACAGTTCATTGCGCACCCGGTCCGGGTCCGCGCCTTCCTTGTCCATCTTGTTCACCGCGACGACGATGGGTACCCCGGCAGCGCGGGCGTGCTGCACGGCCTCTTCGGTCTGCGGCATGACGCCGTCGTCAGCAGCCACCACCAGGATGACGATGTCGGTGACCTGGGCACCGCGGGCGCGCATCTGGGTGAACGCAGCGTGGCCGGGCGTATCGAGGAAGCTGACCACGCCGTGGCCGGTTTCCACGTGGTAGGCGCCGATATGCTGGGTGATGCCGCCGGCCTCACCGCTAGCCACCCGGGTCTTGCGGATGTAGTCGAGCAGCGAGGTCTTGCCGTGGTCGACGTGACCCATGACGGTCACCACCGGCGGCCGCGGCTTCTCTTCGCCCTCGATCTTGATGAGTTCGAGATGGTCCTGCTCGAGCTGATCGGCGGACACCAGCTTCGCCCGGTGACCCACTTCCTCAACCACCAGCACGGCGGTGTCCTGATCCAGGGGCTGGTTGATGGTGGCCATGACGCCCATGCCCATCAGCCGCTTGATGATCTCGCCGGCCTTCACCGACATCCTCGATGCCAGCTCGCCCACGGTCAGACCGTCGTCGGGGACTTCCACATCACGCACGATGAACTCCGTCGGGCGCTCGAAGCCCTGGGTCTGGGGCAGGCCCCGGGAGGAACGGCGCTTGCGCTGAGCGAGACGGTCACGGGACAGGGTCCCGGCGCGACGCTTGCCGCGTCCATCCTCGTCGCCCCGCCATTCCTTGCGGGCACGCTCTTCCCGCTCGGGCACCCGCTCCTTGCGCTTGCCGGCAGCCTTACTGCTGGTACCGCCGCGCTTCTCCACCGTGGCCTGCTCGGCCTCGGCGGCAGCCACGGCCGCTGCGGCTTCCTTGAGCGCTGCGGCCTCTTCTTCCAGGCGCTTGCGCTCGGCCTCTTCGGCCTCCTTCTTGGCGCGCTCCTCGGCCTCGCGCTTTGCCTGCTCGGCCACGCGCTGATCCGCTTCGGCCTTGCGGGCCTCTTCCTCGGCCCGGCGCGCCGCTTCCGCGTCCTGCCGCTCCTGTTCGAGGCGAGCCTCTTCGGCCTTCAGCCGGTCGAGTTCACCCTCGGGAGGCGCCTCTTCCCCGGTCACCGTGGCCGCCCGCTTGACGTAGGTCTTCTTCTTGCGGACCTCCACAGCCACAGCCTTGCCGCGACCGCGATCGGTGCGCAGCGTGCTGACCGTCTTGCGCTTCAGGGTGATCTTGCTCGGGGCCTCTTCGCGACTGCCGTGGGCGCGCTTGAGGTGAGCCAGCAGGGTCTGCTTCTGATCTTCAGTCACCGACTCGTCGGCGCTGGAATGAGGCAACCCGGCTTCCTTCATCTGCGCAAGCAGACGTTCTGCCGGTGCCCCGACCGTCTCGGCCAGTTGTTTGACGGTGACTTCTGCCATCTCTACTTCTCCGGAATTTCTCGTGCGCCACGCGGCGTCGGACTCAAGCGGTCATGGGCATTCCCCTTGCGGCAGTCTCACGTCGAGACCGCTTCACCATCGTCCTCGCTTCCAGCTTCTTCGAACCAGGGTGCACGCGCGGCCATGATCAATGCTGCGGCACGTTCCTCGTCGAGTTCCAGACCCTCGATCTCCAGCAGGTCATCCACTGCCTGCTCCGCCAGATCTTCCTGGCTGACAATCCCGTTCTTGGCCAGCAGGAAGGCCAACCGCTGCTCCATGCCGTCCAGCGCCAGCAGATCGTCACCGGGCTGCACACCTTCGAGCTGCTCTTCGCTGGTCAGAGCCTGGGTGAGCAGGAAGTCCTTGGCCCGGTCCCGCAATTCCATGACGATGCCCTCGTCGAAACCTTCGATGTTGAGCATCTCTTCCAGCGGAACGTAGGCCACTTCCTCCAGGGTCGTGAAACCCTCTTCCACCAGCACGGTGGCGACGTCCTCGTCCACGTCCAGGCTGGCCATGAACTGGCTCACCAGACGCCCGACTTCCACCTGCTGTTTCTCGGTGGCCTCGCCCTCGGTCATGATGTTCAGCACCCAGCCCGTGAGTTCGCTGGCCAGCCGCACGTTCTGACCGCCGCGGCCGATGGCCTGGGCCAGATTGTCCTCGCCCACGGCGATATCCATGGTGTGGGTGTCCTCGTCGACGACGATGGACTCCACTTCCGCGGGGGACATGGCATTGATCGCCAGCTGGGCCGGGTTGTCGTCCCACAGCACGATGTCGATGCGCTCGTTGGCCAGTTCACCGGACACCGCCTGCACCCGCGAGCCGCGCATGCCGACGCAAGCGCCCACCGGATCGATGCGGCCATCGTTGGTCTTCACGGCAATCTTGGCGCGGGAGCCCGGATCGCGGGCCGCGGCGCGGATCTCGATGATCTGCTCGGCAATCTCCGGCACTTCGATCTCGAACAGCTTCACCAGCATGCGCGGATCGGTACGCGAGAGGATGAGCTGCGGGCCGCGGGCCTCCGGATCGATGCGCTGCAGCAGCGCCCGCAGGCGGTCGTTGATGCGGAAGGTCTCGCGGGGAATCATCTGATCCCTGGGCAGCACCGCTTCCGCGCCGCTGCCGAGGTCGACGATGATGACTTCGCGGGTGACCTTCTTGACGGTGCCGCTGATCAGTTCGCCCATGCGCGGGGTGTAGAGCTTCACCACCTGGGCGCGCTCGGCCTCGCGGACGCGCTGGACGATGACCTGCTTGGCGGTCTGGGCGGCGATGCGGCCGAACTCCACCGAATCCACCTGCTCTTCGTACACCGAGCCGAGCTCAAAGCTCGGGTCGATCTCCTTGGCCGCCGCCAGACTGAGCTCCGACTGGTGGGATTCCATCACCGCCTCGGACTCGACGACGTTCCAACAGCGGAAGGTCTCGTACTCGCCGGTCTCGCGGTCGATGGCGACGCGCACCTCAGCGTCCTCGCCGTAGCGCTTCTTGGTCGCCGTGGCCAGCGCGATCTCCAGTGCTTCGAAGATCACGTCCTTGGACACGCCCTTCTCGTTGGAGACGACCTCCACGACCTGCAGGATTTCCTTACTCATCTCGAATCGCTCACCTGGCGCTCGTACTATTCGAACCGCGGCACGACGCGTGCACGCTGGATCCACTCAAGAGGCAGCACGAACTCTTCGTCGTCCACCTGCACCCGTACCTCGTCGCCATCCACACCGGCCAGCAGGCCCGTGAGGCGGCGTCGCCCCTCGAAGGGGCGAACGAGGCGCACATCGACGATCTCGCCAATGTACTGCGCGTAATGCTCGATGCGGAACAGGATGCGATCCATACCCGGTGACGACACCTCGAGGGTGTAATTCCCGGTAATCGGCTCCTCCACATCGAACAGCCTGCCGACGCGCCGGCTGACGGCTTCACAATCCTCGATCGAGACGCCGTCCTCACGATCGATGTAGATGCGCAGCAGACTGTTGCGGCCGCGCGTCGACAATTCCGTACCCCAGAGCTCGCAATCCAGCGCCATGATCACCGGCGCGATCAGCTGTTCGATCTCCGCCTGACGACTGCGCCGACCGCCCACAGGCGCCATGCCATCATCAGGATCGTCCTGCTCCGATGTCACCCTGGGTCACTCCCGGTCCGGCGCGCCGCGCGCGGTTCCGGACCCACAAACAAAAAATGGGCACAAGGCCCACTTCTCGAGCATCACCACCGGGACCCTTCGGCCCCGATCTGATGCGCCTTGAAACCCCGACCGAGTCAGGGGCCCCACGTGCGATTGGTAGCGGGGGTAGGATTTGAACCTACGACCTTCGGGTTATGAGCCCGACGAGCTACCAGACTGCTCCACCCCGCACCTGAGGGACGCGGATTATAGGGAGGGCACTGCCCTGACGCAACTGCTGTCGCAGTCCAGCGCTCCCGAATCCGTTACTGCAAGCAGCCGAAGCTGCCTTTTGAAGCGCGCCGACCCCCGTGATTACCGGGGCCGACGTTCAAGATGGTGCGGACGAGAGGACTTGAACCTCCACGAGCCAAAGCCCACTAGCCCCTCAAGCTAGCGCGTCTACCAATTCCGCCACGTCCGCAGCGTTCTCGAGGCTGCGCAATACTAAGGACTTGCCAGCCAAATTCAACCAATCTTCGCGCTCAGTCCAGTTCCGGGACGTCCGAGGGTACTTCCTCGTCCCCATCCCCCGGCACAGCATCGAAGGTGAACGGAACGTCCTCGGGGCTGGCCGGCACCTCGCGTGACACGTCCTCCACCGGCGGCACGTCCACGTCCTCGATCATCGGAATGCCAATCTGGCCCATGGCTTCAGCCCGTTCCCGCGCCGTCCACGCCAGCGCCAGGGTGATGATGAAGAAACCCACCGCCAGCCAGGCCGTCACCTTGGTGAGGAAGGAATTGGCGCCAGCGGAGCCGAACATGGTCTGCGACGCGCCGCTGCCGAAGGCTGCGCCCATCGAGGCACCTTTGCCTTGCTGCAGCAGCACCAGCACGATCAGCGCGACCGCGTCCACCACGAGCAGGATGCGTAAAACGATCTCAAGGGTTTCCATGGGTCTCCATCGCCTTGATGATGGCCTGGAACGCCGCCGGATCCAGCGACGCGCCGCCCACCAGGGCGCCGTCAATATCCACTTCGGCAAACAGCGCCGCCGCATTCGCAGGCTTGACGCTGCCACCGTACAAAATAGGCATCTCGGCCAGACGCGCACTGCGCCTGCGCAAAACACCGCGAATCATGCCATGCATGGCCTGCGCCATCTCCGGACTTGCCGTCTCGCCCGTGCCGATGGCCCACACCGGCTCGTAGGCAATCCCGCCCGCCGCCAGATCCTCTCCGAGCACGTCGAGCACGGCATCGAGCTGCCGCGTCACCACGCTCTCCGCATCGCCGCCTTGCCGCTCAACCAGGGTTTCCCCCACGCAGAGCATGGGCTTCAACCCGGCCCGGCGCGCAGCCAGGGCCCGCAGCGCCGTATCCGCGTCGCTCTCGCCCAACAGCTGGCGCCGCTCGGAATGCCCGATCAGGGTCCAGGTTGCACCCGCGTCCACTGCCATCTCAGCGGCGATTTCGCCCGTAAAAGCTCCCTCAGGCTCCGGATGCACCGTCTGGATACCGAGCTCGATGCCCAGTTCCTCGACGCGCGTCGCGAGCAAGGGAAGCAAGGTCGCCGGGGGAAACAGCAGGACGTCGCAACCCGAACCGGGCAGCACATCACCTGCCAACGCCGCCAGATAAGCCGCCGCGAAGTCCCGGGAACCATTCATTTTCCAATTGCCGGCCACGATACGCTGCGGCATGCAAGGCTCCCTCGGACCCGCGCCCAATTTCAGGGGCTGCGTATCCTAGACTAAGCGTGCCACCGCCTACAAGCGCGCCATGGCCCCGGGGCAGGTTCCCTGCGCCCGGGCTGACATCACCGTAAGCGCCTGCTTCACGGAAACGTCACGGCTCTGCAGCGAACCGGTCGCATATCTCCCGCAGCATCCCCCGCCATTACAGATCGCAACACTTCCCGACACCCACGAAACATCTCGTCGAAGCCCATCGCGGCACTGACCCTGATCCTGGAGCCGACCCATGTCCCACGACGCTGCCTTCGCCCGAAGTCCAGCAGATCGGCGCATCGCCCTGCGGGCGCTAGCGCCTTCCCACAATGGCGTGCCGCCAGAACCCGGCGCTCATAGCCCCTTCCCACAATGCCGCATCGCCAGAACCCGGCCTCATAGCACCTTCCCACAATGCCGCATCGCGAGAAACTGGCGTCGAGCCTGTGTGGGAGAGCCCTATTCGCG
Source organism: Gammaproteobacteria bacterium (assembly GCA_020832085.1). Taxonomy (GTDB): domain Bacteria; phylum Pseudomonadota; class Gammaproteobacteria; order Pseudomonadales; family Azotimanducaceae; genus SLTB01. The sequence continues at coordinate 59,996 of JAFIFJ010000028.1, forward strand.
CAGCGAATGGGCCGATCGCGAGGCGCATGGCCAGAGCCGACGGCCCTGGCTCCGCTGATCGTCATGCGAGTCGGCGCAAAGCCCAGAGGGTTGTCGGTTAAGCCAACACCCGGCGGACGACGTCGGCGAGTTCGCGGACGTGGCCGCTGATGACTTCCACGTCCTGGCCCTCCACCATCACCCGGACCAGAGGTTCAGTGCCCGAAGGACGCAGCAGCACCCGACCGCCTTCCCCGAGCAGCTGCTCCACGCCGCGCACAGCGGCGGCGATCTCCACATTGCCGTCCACCCGCCGCGGATCCGCCACCTTCACGTTCTCCATGACCTGAGGACAACGCTCCATGCCGGAGCGGGCCTCGAAGAGGCTGCGACCGGAATCCTGCAGCGCCATCATCACCTGCAGCGCCGCCACAATGGCGTCCCCCGTCGTATGCAGCTCCAGACAGATGATGTGACCCGAGGACTCCCCACCCAGCCGCCAGCCCCGTGACTCGCACTCGGCCAGCACGTAGCGATCGCCGACCTTGGCGCGGGCAAAGGGAATGGACTGCTCCATCAGGCCGAGCTCGAGCCCCAGATTGCTCATCAGCGTGCCCACCACACCGCCGGCCAGCCGCCCCTGCTGCTTCTGGTGATTGGCGATGATGTAGAGGATCTCGTCGCCGTCCACGACGGCGCCGGTGTGGTCCACCATGATCACCCGATCCCCATCGCCGTCGAAGGCGATGCCGAGATCGGCACGCTCCTCCAGCACCCGCTTGGCCAGGGCCTGGGGATGGGTGGCGCCGCACTCGTCGTTGATGTTCAGGCCATTGGGCTCCACCCCCATGGCGATGACCCGGGCGCCGAGTTCCCGGAACACCGCCGGCGCCACGTGGTAGGTGGCCCCGTGGGCGCAGTCGAGCACCATGCGCACGCCGGCAATGCGAAAACCGGGGGGCAGCGTGCCCTTGCAGAACTCGATGTAGCGGCCGGGGGCATCGTTGACCCGGGTGGCCTTGCCGAGCTGGGCCGACTCACAGGTCGTCATCGGCAGAGCCAGCTGCGCCTCGATGGCCTCCTCGATGGCATCCGGCAGCTTGTCGCCGTTGGGCGAGAAGAACTTGATGCCGTTGTCGTAGTAGGGATTGTGAGAAGCGCTGATGACGACCCCCGCATCGGCGCGGAACGTCCGGGTCAGGTAGGCCACCGCCGGCGTCGGCATGGGCCCGGTGAGCTGCACGTCCACGCCCGCCGCCGAAAGCCCGGCCTCCAGCGCCGACTCCAGCATGTAGCCGGAAATGCGGGTGTCCTTGCCGATGAGGATGCGCTTCACCCCCTCGCGAGCGAACACCTTGCCCGCCGCCCAGCCCAGACGCAGCACGAACTCCGGCGTGATGGGCTCCTGCCCGACCCGCCCGCGGATACCATCGGTCCCGAACCAGAGTCTCCCGGTCACATCTGCCTCCCCCGTTTGCGATTCAAACCTTCGAGCACCTTCAGGCCGTCCACCGTGGCGGCCACGTCGTGGGTGCGGATGATGGCCGCGCCCCGCTCCGCGGCGAGGACGGCCGCAGCCACTCCGGCCGCGACCCGCTCCGACGTCGGCCTGCCAGTCAGTTCACCGAGCATGCGCTTGCGGGACATGCCTACCAGGATCGGCAATCCCGATGCCGCCAGCGCCTGCAGGTCTGCCAACAGCGTCAGATTGTGCTCGAGCCGCTTGCCGAAACCGAATCCAGGATCGAGCAGGATCCGGTCGCGGCCGATGCCGGCCGCCTCGCAGGCCGCCACCCGCTCACTGAGAAAGCTCCCGACCTCCGCCAACACGTCATGGTAACGCGGATCATCCTGCATGGTGCCGGGTTCGCCCTGCATGTGCATGAGGCACACCGGCAGCCCGGACTCCCGGGCGGCTTCGAGGGCACCCGTTCTGCGCAGGGCGCGGACGTCATTGAGCAGGTCGGCGCCGGCCGCGGCCGCCATGGCGAATACCGCAGGCGAACTGCTGTCCACCGACAGCACCACGCCGAAACGCGGCCGCAGCAAAGCCAAGGCCGCCGTCAGACGCTCGAGTTCCTCGCTTTCGGCAACGGCCTCGGCCCCGGGACGGGTGGACTCGGCACCAAGATCGAGCAGGTCGGCGCCCGCTTCCACCATGGCCTCGGCGCGGCGCAGTAGCGCATCACCATCAAGACGACCTGCACTGAGCAGTTCGCCACCGTCGGAAAAGGAGTCTGCCGTGATGTTGAGAATGCCCATCACCCGGGGACGGGCGAGGTCGAGCTGGCGGCTACCGAAGGAGAAAGGCCGATTCATGCTGTCTGCTGCAGGAGGGCGCCCGCCCGGGGCCGCTGTCCTGCGCCACTCAGGACGCAGGACAGCAGCTTCAAGGCCGGCTCAGGTTTCTTCCGCCGGACCACCGATGGGCCGCGTACCCTTGGCGGGGCTGCCCTCGGCGGGGCTGCCATCAGCGGTGCTGCCATCAGCGACATCCACTTCGCCGTCACCCTTGGGGGTGTTGCCACCGGAATGGTCCTGGGGCGGACGCGGCGGCAGGCCGTCCATGATGTCGCTGATCTGATCGGAGGACAGGGTCTCGTACTCCATCAGCGCATCCGCCATGGCATGCAGCTTGTCGATGTTGGTCTTCAGGATGTCCTGGGCACGCTCGTAGCAGACATCGATGATGTTGCGAATTTCCTCGTCGATCATGCGCGAGGTCTCGCCGGACACCGGCTTCGGCCGGCTGCCCGCGGACATACCGAGGAAGGGCTCGCCGTCGTCGTCGTCGTACTTCAGCGGCCCGAGCTTGGTGGACAGGCCCCACTTGGTGACCATGTTCCGCGCCAGCGCCGTAGCCCGTTCGATGTCGTTGGACGCACCCGTGGTCACCCCGTCGTCGCCGAGAATGACCTGCTCGGCGATGCGGCCCCCGAACAGCGAGCAGATCATGGACATGATGTGCTGGCGGGAGTGGCTGTAGCGGTCCTCTTCCGGCAGGAACTGGGTGACACCCAAGGCCCGCCCACGGGGGATGATGGACACCTTGTAGACCGGATCGTGATCCGGCACCGTCCGGCCGACGATGGCGTGGCCCGCCTCGTGGTAGGCGGTGATGCGCTTTTCCTTCTCGTTCATGACCATGGACCGGCGCTCGGCGCCCATCATGATCTTGTCCTTGGCGCGCTCGAACTCCTCCATGCCCACCAGTCGTCGCCCACCCCGGGCGGCGAACAGCGCGGCCTCGTTCACCAGGTTGGCGAGATCGGCACCGGAGAAGCCCGGCGTACCGCGGGCAATAGCCGAGGCATTGACGTCCTCGGCGGCCGGCACCTTGCGCATGTGGACCTTCAGGATCTGCTCGCGGCCCCGGATATCGGGTAGCGGCACCACCACCTGCCGGTCGAAACGGCCCGGGCGCAGCAGCGCCGGGTCGAGTACGTCGGGACGGTTGGTGGCGGCAATGACGATGATGCCGTCATTGGGCTCGAAGCCGTCCATCTCCACCAGCAGCTGGTTCAGGGTCTGCTCACGCTCGTCGTGACCGCCACCCATGCCGGCACCGCGATGGCGGCCGACGGCGTCGATCTCGTCGATGAAGATGATGCAGGGCGCCTGCTTCTTGGCCTGATCGAACATGTCCCGGACCCGGGAGGCACCGACGCCCACGAACATTTCGACGAAGTCCGAACCGGAGATGGAGAAGAACGGCACCTTGGCCTCGCCGGCAATGGCCTTGGCCAGCAGCGTCTTACCGGTACCCGGCGAGCCGACCATGAGAATGCCGCGGGGGATGCGCCCGCCCAAGCGCTGGAAGCGTCCCGGGTCGCGCAGGAACTCCACGAGTTCCTCCACGTCCTCCTTGGCCTCGTCGACCCCGGCCACATCGGCGAAGGTGGTCTTGATCTGATCTTCCGCCAGCAATCTGGCCTTGGACTTGCCGAAACTCATGGGCCCGCCGCGCCCACCGGCACCGCCCTGCATCTGCCGCATGAAGAACAGGAACACGGCAATGATGATCAGGATCGGGAAGCTCGCGATCAGCAGCTGGGTCCAGATGGACTGAGTCTCAGGCCGCTTGCCCTGGATCTTCACCCGATTGTTGATCAGGTCGTCCATGAGCTTCGGATCTTCGATCTGCGGGCGCACGGCCTCGAACGACTCGCCGTTGCGCAGCAAGCCGCTGATGATCAGGCCGTCAATGGCGACCTCGGTCACCTGGCCCCGCTGCACCTGATCGACGAACTCGGAGTACGTGAGTTCGGCCCGGCTCGGTGCGGGATTGAAATTGTTGAACACTGCCAACAGGACGGCTGCGATGATGAGCCAAAGCAGCAGGTTCTTGCCCATATCGTTCAACGGTGATACCTCGCTGATTGAACGGCGGGTGGGCCCGTAGGTCGGCCTATCAGGTTACCACCGAGCCCGGAGTGCGGCCAGCAAGCCGGCCGCTTGCCGGAGACCGACCGTCAGGCCCGGGACGCCGGCTGGAAGTCTTCCGCCACCGCGTACACTTCCCGGGACTCGGCGCGGGACGCTTCCGGCTTGCGGATGCGCAGCGCTCCGAACAGGGGGCGCGCCGTCGCCACCCAGGTATCGAAGCCCGCGCCGTGGAACAGTTTCACGACCAGATTGCCGCCAGGACGGAGCACCTGCTGAGCCAGCTCCAACGCCAGCTCCGCCAGCCCCATGGACCGCGCCTGATCGGCCACCCTTACCCCAGAGATATTGGGGGACAAATCCGAAAGAACAAGGTCTGCCCGACCATCGGGCAGGGCCGCCAGCAGCGCCTCGAGCCCGGCCTCTTCCTCGAAATCGGCCTGAATCACCAGCACACCCGAAAGCGGCTCCATGGGCAGCAGATCCAGGGCCACGACCCGCCCGCCGGACCCGACCCGCTCCGCCGCCACCTGGGACCAACCACCCGGGGCTGCACCGAGGTCCACCACGACGCCGCCAGGCTTCAGCAGGCGATGCCGGTCATCGAGTTCCAGCAGCTTGTAGCTGGCCCGGGAACGATAGCCGTCCTTCTGGGACCGCTGCACCCAGGGATCGTTCACGTGGCGATTCATCCACGTCCGCTTGCCGGTTTTCTTTGCCATGCTTCAATCCCTCGGTATAGCCCGCATGTTTCGCCGATGCGCGAAGCGAGGGCGTGGAGATGCCGGGAAAGACAAGGCGCGCGACAGACCTGGCGCGCAGGCGTACTAACTAGTACGTCGAGCACCCGGGCCGAGCGCAACGCAGTGGTTACCGGTAGATCCGCGTCCGCAGCCGTGAATCGGTGAAACATGCGGGCTAAAGGCGTAGACTCCGCGGCCCTGCGCAAACCGTGCTGTGAGTCCACCATGAGCCTCAATTCCCGCGATCGTCGCGTCATGCGCCGCATCGGTCATCATCTCGATCCGGTCGTGATCGTCGGCGACGGCGGCGTCAGCGAGGGCCTGATCAGCGAAACCGACCGGGCGCTGACCGATCACGAACTGATCAAGGTACGCCTGCCGGCAGCAGAACGGGAGGATCGCCGCGCCCTGGCCGATGCCCTCTGCGAAGCCTGCCACGCGGAACTGGTGCAGAGCATCGGCCGGGTGATCCTGCTCTACCGCAAAGCCGCCGAGCCGGATCCGAAGAAATCCAACATCCTAAGGCATCAGCTGGCGCGCTGAGGCGATAGGAATGGCGCTCAGCTAAGCCAAGGACATGGGCTCCGGCGAACCGCCTCGCCATCGGCCCATTTGCCTGCGGCAAATAGGGCTCTCCCACACAGCGCAGCGCAGCTGCATCATTCGCACTCTATGTTCTTGCGGCTGAATCTCGCGATACGCCTTCGTGCGCTATGTTCTTGCGGCTGAATCTCGCGATACGCCTTCGTGCGCTATGTTCTTGCGGCTGAATCTCGCGATACGCCACTGTGGGAAGCCGCTATCGCGCAGCGATGCGGCGATCGGCAAGACGCTCAGCGAAGCCGACGCCATGGGCTCCGGCGAACCGCCTCGCCATCGGCCCATTTGCCTTCGGCAAATAGGGCTCTCCCACACGAAACCGCGCCCTAAATTGGGCTCTCCCACACGAAACCGCGCCCTGAACGATGCAGCAAGACGTTGCTCAGATGTGCTCGACGCTCTGGATTTCGTATTCGATGGGGCCGCTGGGGGCGTTGACGACGACTTCGTCGCCCTCGGACTTGCCAATCAGGGCCCGGGCCATGGGTGAGGCCACCGACAGCTTGCCCTCTTTCAGATCGGCCTCGTCCTCGCCGACGATGCGATAGGTGGCCGTCTCCTCCGTATCGAGGTTGAGCAGCCGCACCGTGACCCCGAAGATCACCTTGCCCGTGGGCTTGATCTGGGTCACGTCGATCACCTGGGCATCCGCGAGCTTGCTCTCGATCTCCCGGATGCGGGCCTCCGACAACCCCTGCTGCTCCTTCGCCGCGTGGTACTCGGCGTTCTCCTTCAGGTCACCATGGGCCCGCGCCTCGGCAATGGCCTTGGAAATCCGCGGCCGATCCACGCTCTTGAGCTGCTTGAGCTCGGCCCGGAGGCGCTCGGCGCCCTCGATGGTCATCGGAACCTTCATGACGTCAACCCTGCGTGGAGATCCTGAAGCCGGCGAACCGTCTCGCCACGGCCATAGCGGATGGCGGCGCAGAAGGCCTCTCCGCCGGTGAGCGTCGTGGTGTAGCAGACCTTGAACTGCAACGCGAGCCGACGGATCACGGCCGAGTCCGCAATGGACTGACGCCCCTCCGTCGTATTGACGATAAGAGTGAGCTGACGGTTTTTCAACATGTCGGAAATGTCAGGTCGGCCCTCGGTGACCTTGTTCACCCGATCACACTCCAGCCCAGCTTCCTGCAGCAGCTTGCGCGTGCCGCGGGTGGCCACCAGGCTGAAGCCGAGATCCACCAGTTCACGCCCCACCGCCACCACGCCGTGCTTGTCGGAATCCTTCACCGACAGGAAGGCACGGCCGCCGGTGGGCAGATCAATACCGGCAGCCAGGGTGGCCTTGGCGAAGGCCTCGGGGAAGCTGTTGCCCACGCCCATCACTTCGCCGGTGGACTTCATCTCCGGCCCGAGAATGGGATCCACCCCCGGGAACTTGTTGAAGGGGAACACCGACTCCTTGACGCTGATGAAGTCGGGAATGATCTCCTCGGTGAAACCCTGCTCCACCAGCGACTGACCGGCCATGCAGCGCGCCGCCACCTTGGCCAGGGACACCCCGATGCACTTGGAGACGAAGGGCACGGTACGCGAAGCCCGCGGGTTCACCTCCAGGATGTAGACCGTGCCGTTCTGGATGGCCAGCTGCACGTTCATCAGCCCGATCACGCCGAGTTCCAGCGCCATGGCCCGAACCTGCTCACGAACCTCCTGCTGCAGTTCATGGCTGAGCCGGTACGGCGGCAGGCTGCAGGCGGAATCGCCCGAGTGCACGCCGGCTTGCTCGATGTGCTCCATGATGGCGCCGATCACCACGTCCTTGCCGTCGCAGACCGCATCCACGTCCACCTCGACCGCCTGATCGAGGAAGTGATCGAGCAGCACCGGGTTGTTCTCCGACACCCGCACCGCCACCTTCATGTAGCGCTCGAGTTCCTCTTCCTCGTACACCAGCTCCATGGCCCGTCCGCCGAGCACGTAGGAGGGCCGCACCACCATGGGATAGCCGATGCGGCGGCCGGCCTCGAGCCCTTCCTCGAAACTCATCACGGTTTCGTTGGGCGGCTGCTTCAGGCCGAGCTTGGTGATCATGTCCTGGAAGCGCCGCCGGTCCTCGGCGCGGTCGATGGCATCCGGCGGCGTGCCGATGATGGGCACCCCCGCGGCTTCGAGCTCCTCGACGATCTTCAGCGGCGTCTGGCCGCCGAACTGCACGATTACCCCCAGCGGCTTCTCCACCTCGACGATGGCCAGCACGTCCTCCAGGGTCACCGGCTCGAAGTACAGCCGGTCGGAGGTGTCGTAGTCGGTGGAGACCGTCTCCGGGTTGCAGTTGACCATGATGGTCTCGTAACCATCCTCGCGCATGGCCAGCGCGGCATGCACACAGCAGTAGTCGAACTCGATGCCCTGACCGATACGGTTCGGGCCGCCACCGAGCACCATGATCTTCTGGCGATCGGAGGGCGCCGCCTCGCACTCGTCCTCGTAAGTGGAATAGAGATAGGCGGTGGCCGAGGGAAACTCCGCCGCGCAGGTGTCCACCCGCCGGTAGACTGGCCGGATGCCAAGCTCAGCACGACGCCGCCGCACCTCGGCTTCCTTGCAGCCGAGCAGAGCCGCCAGCCGGGCATCGGCGAAGCCCTTGCGCTTCAGGCCGAACAGCCGGTCGCGATCGAGATCACCCAGGCTGCAGCCGTCCAGCGCCGCTTCTTCCCGGATCAGGTCTTCCACCTCCGCCAGGAACCAGGGGTCCACATGGGAGTGGTCGTACACCTCCTCCAGACTGAAGCCGGCCCGGAAGGCATCGCCCAAGTACCACAGCCGGTCTGCCCGCGGCGAAGCCAGCTCGCCCACCAGCCGGTTGAGGTCATCCGGATCCTCGATGGGATGGCGCGGCTCGAAGCCGGCGCTGCCCACTTCCAGCCCGCGCATGGCCTTCTGCAGCGACTCCTGGAAGGTCCGGCCAATGGCCATGACCTCACCCACCGATTTCATCTGGGTGGTGAGGCGGGAATCGGCCTGGGGAAACTTCTCGAAGGTGAAGCGCGGAATCTTGGTGACCACGTAGTCGATGGCCGGCTCGAAGGAGGCCGGCGTCACGCCCGTGATGTCGTTGGTCAGTTCATCGAGGGTGTAACCCACCGCCAGCTTGGCGGCCACCTTGGCAATGGGGAAGCCGGTGGCCTTGGAGGCCAGCGCCGAGGAACGCGACACCCGCGGGTTCATCTCGATCACCACCATGCGGCCATCCGCCGGATTGATGGCGAACTGCACGTTGGAGCCGCCGGTCTCCACGCCGATCTCCCGCAGCACGGCGATGGAGGCGTTGCGGAGGATCTGATACTCCTTGTCCGTCAGCGTCTGCGCCGGCGCGACGGTGATGGAGTCGCCGGTGTGCACGCCCATGGCGTCGAAGTTCTCGATGGCACAGACGATGATGCAGTTGTCGAGGCGGTCGCGGACCACCTCCATCTCGTATTCCTTCCAGCCGATCAGTGACTCGTCGATCAGCAGTTCCTTGGTGGGCGACAGCTCCAGACCGCGCCGGCAGATCTCCTCGAATTCCTCGGCGTTGTAGGCAATGCCGCCGCCGGAGCCCCCGAGGGTGAACGACGGCCGGATGATGCAGGGGAAGCCGATCACGGCCTGCACCTGCAGCGCCTCCTCCATGGAGTGGGCGAAACCGGCGTGGGGGCACTCCAGACCGATGCGCTTCATGGCCGCATCGAACAGCTCCCGATCCTCGGCCATGTCGATGGCATCGCGGCTGGCGCCAATGAGCTCCACGCC
>JAFIFJ010000100.1 GCA_020832085.1 Gammaproteobacteria bacterium
TGCGCTTCACGCCGGTGAAGACCCTGTCCTGGGACCATCGCAAGCTCGGGGGCACCTACTGATGCGGATTGCGATCATGGGCACCGGCGGCGTCGGCGGCTTCTTCGGGGCCAAGCTGGCGCTGGCGGGCCACGATGTCACTTTGATTGCCCGCGGGGCGCATCTGGCAGCCATCCGCCGTGACGGGCTGCGGGTGGCTACCGATGAGGGCGAGCTGCACGTCGCCGAAGCGGTGGCCACAGATGATCCGGGCAGCATCGCGCCGGTGGAAGCGGTGCTGTTCACCACCAAGCTCTACGATACCGAGACTGCGGCGCGATCCCTCGCACCGGCACTGGGCGCGGAGGGTTACGTGGTCACGGTACAGAACGGCATCACGTCCGCTGACACCCTTGGCACGTTGCTGGGCCGGGAGCGCGTTCTGGCGGGGACCACCCATGTGGTCTCGCACCTTGCCGGGCCCGGCCGGGTTCACCACATGGGCAAGCTGAAGCGGATCATCTTCGGTGAGGCGGACGGCAGCCTGAGTGAACGTGGGCGGCGCTTCGAGACCGCGCTGGCACAGTCGGGCATCGATGCTGAACTCAGCCCCGAAATCGACCGTGTCCTGTGGGAGAAGTTTGTGCCGCTGAGCGTGATGAGCGGCATGGCCTCGGTGGTCCGAGCGCCCATCGGCGTGCTGCTCGAAGACCCGGAGACCCGGGCGCTGGTGGAGTCCGCCATCGAAGAAGCCGTAGCCGTAGCTCACGCCATGAAGGTACCGCTGGCCTCGGATGCTGCAGAGATGTTCAAGGCACGCCTCGCCGGGGCACCGGCCGCAACCAAGCCTTCCATGCTGGTGGACCTGGAAGCGGGCCGGCGCCTGGAACTGCCGTGGTTCAGTGCGACGGTGGCGCAACTCGGTGCGGAGCTGGGCGTGCCCACGCCGACCCATGCCTTCATCGCGGCGGTCCTGCATCCCCATGCCGGGGGGCAGGCCTGAAGACTGATGGCTTCGTTCCAGGGCCATGGCGCTGGAAGAGGGAGCCGCCTTGAGTTAAGTTGCATCGAGCAACTAATAACCAGCGGCAACCACAGGTCGCATCCCTGTTTGTGTGCAAGGAGGAACGTTCGATCATGACCGGCAGCCAGGCCACCAACTACGACGACGTCAAGCAGTACCGGCTCGACCCGGAGCGTGAGCAGCAACTGCTGCGTTCGGCGCGGGAGTGCGTGTTCTGCTGGGCCAACAAGGAAGGGCATCCCTTGGGTGTCATCACCGCCTACGTGCCGGTGAAAGGCAAGATCTGGATGACAGCCACCCGGGAGCGGGTGCGGATCAAGGCCATTGCCCGGGACGGTCGCTCGTCGGTGGTCATCACCAGCACGGGCACCCCGATGGGTGGCGGCAAGACGGTCACGTACAAGGGGCACACCGTGATCCACGATGATCCGGAGACCAAGCAGTGGTTCTACCAGCTGCTGGCCCATGGTATGGCCGCCGCCAAGGATGAGGGCAATGCCTTCACCCGCAACATCGTGCCGGAAACCTTCGTCAAGTTCCTCGATACGCCTGAGCGGGTCGTGCTCGAATTCACGCCGGAAATGTCCATTCCCTTCGATGGCGACAAGATGGCCCAGGGCACCGCTCAGGCCTATGCCGATTTCGCCAAGGAGAACTGACCTTCCATTGTGGGAAGGCCCTAATCGCAGCGCGATTGGGCCGATCTCGAGGCGCTGTGCCGCAGCTGATGTCTCTGCCTTCGCTGCATGTCATCGCTATCGGGATCGCTATCGGGATCGCTATCGAATAGAAGGACATTGCAGGATCGATCCCGATCCCGATCCCGATCCCGATCCCGATCCCGATCCCGATCCCGATTGGGCCGATCTCGAGGCGCTGTGCCGCAGCTGATGTCCCTGCCTTCGCCGAATGTCATGCAGATCGGCGCATTTCGCTGCGCGAAATAGCGCTCTCCCACGGGGGCGCTGCTTTAGCTTGATGTCATCGAGATCGCGTGCAAGGACGGATCAGGCGGCCACGCGGGCGAGCATGTCCTCCCGCTTCGGCCCCTTCTGCAGGCGCCTGGATGCGTTGCGGCGTCGGCCGCGGATCATGTAGCGATAGATGGTCCAGCGGATGCGCCGGTCCTTGAGGAAGTCGCCGGGCTTCTCGAGCAGGTGAAAGGTGCGCAGCAGGCCGCGCAGAACATGGATGTTCTCCCGCGCCGCGGCGGTCATGGCATCGCCGAAGGCCACCCCGAACCACTTCTTCAGGGAATCGGGCTTCTCCAGGTTCCTGCCTTCCATGGCGGCCATGGCGCGCCTGATGCCGCTGCGGTCTTCCCGGCGGCTGGCATCGAAGATCGGCCGCAGTTCGTCAGCAGTGCGCTCATGGAAGGCCAGGGCGCGAGCCATCGGATCGCTGTGCGCATCCATGACTTCGGCCAGGATCTGGGCGTGCATGACACCGGTGGAACAGCCGCGACCGTAGAGCGGATTGGTACGCAGCGCGGCGTCCCCCACGGCGAAGAAGTTCTCGATCAGCGGTTTGCCGTCCTGCACGAACGTGCGCCATACCGAGCGGATGTCGCCGATGCCGAAGGACTCCGTGGTGGGCTCGCTGCGCTCCTCGCCGAGCCAGGGTTCGAGACCGGGGATGGACCGGCAGATGGCATCGAAGCGCTCCGGATCACGCAGGGCATCGATCAGTTCGGTTTCCCTTTCGTCCGTGCACAGGATGATGGCGAAGTTGCCGTTGTCGCCCGGGAACACGCCGTATTTCAGGTAGCCGAGGTCGCCCGCACCGCGGTTGTCGCCCCGGGGCGGTTCCGCCTGCCCGGGCTTGAGACGGTAGTGGCGGGTGTAATACACGATATCGGCGCTCTCGGAGTCCTCTTCCACGTTCACCCCAAGCTTGCCCAGCCACTGGGGGAAGCGTGAGGAGCGGCCGCTGGCATCGATCAGCAGGTCTGCGTGGATATCCTCTCGGGTATCGTCGTTGTCGTCCCGGGAGCGCACGCTCACTCCTGTCGCGACCAGCCTGCCGTCGCGCTGCTCCGTTAGGATGCCGGCCACCTGCACCCGATTGCGGATGTGGACGTTGTCGAGTGCCCCCACATGACGGCGGATCACGGTCTCCAATGTGGCACGGCGGCACATCAGCACGAACAGGTTCTCGTCGCCGGGTTCGGGCACGTAGTGGGGTTTGAGCTCGGCAGGCAGCATTTCCTCGAGTTCCACCCGCCGCGCCCCGGCGGCGTACATCTCTTCGAGCAGTTCGGGGTAGTGCTTCTGGATCAGGCTGCACATGAGCCCGAGAAAGGCATGGGGATGCCGGAACTGGGCGGCACCGAGGCGGTTCCACTCGAAGAAGGCCGCATCCGCATTGCCCTGTGGTGGCGGCGGATCGCGCTCCAGGATGGTGACGGCATGGCCACGCTTGGCCTGGGCCAGCGCGGTGAACATGCCGCACATCCCGGACCCTACGACAACGACCTGCTCTCGACTGCTCATGAAAGGCTCCTGGTGCCTGTTCAATAAATCATAACGCATTATAAAAAGTTTTGCGTCACGCGCAATGGATTCGATCAACCGTCCCCGAAGATCAGGCCGGGCCGGTTGTAGAGGGACCCGGCGATGATGGCCAGCAGCAGGGCCAGAGCGCCGGTGCTGGCGAAAGAGGTCAGCATCCACACCGCCTCGATGGTTTCACCACGGACCATTTCCAGGATCAGGATACTCTGACTGAGCAGGGGCACCCAGGTCATCCAGGTTTCCAGACGGCTGGGATTGATCAGGATCCAGAAGCTCGGAATCATCGGAATGAACATCACCAGCCCCAGGTAGCTCTGGGCCTCGCGGAAGCTCTTGGCAAAGGCCGCAAGGATGATCAGCAGTCCCGATGCCAGCAGCGCCACCGGCAGCACCAGCACGAAGGCCGTCAGGGCCACCTTCCAGTCCAGATTCAAGGCCATGTCCATCTGCGCCGTGGGTAGCAGCTTCAGCGCCCAGGTGAAGGCAATCAGACCCAGTCCCAGGGTGGCCAGGGCGAAGGCCGTGGTGGCCAGCAGCTTGCCCCCCATGATCTGCCAGCGGGGCAGGGGATTGATGAGCAGCGGTTCCAGGGAACGTCGTTCCCGCTCCCCGGAAGTGGTATCGATGGCCATGTGCATGGCGCCGATGAAGACGGTGATGAGCACCACATAGGGCAGGAAGGCGAGAATCATCCCCCCGCGGGATTCCGGGGTGGACAGATCCACGGTCTGCACCCGCAGCGCCTGGGCCAGGTCCGGGGTCACGCCACGCAGCTGCAGACGCAACTGGCCGATCTGGCGACTGTAGCCCTGCAGCAGGCCTTCGACCCGGGCCAGCGACGTGCCGGCATAGCGGCGGGAGCGGTCGGTGAGCACCTCGACCACGGCGGGCCGGCCGCTGCTCCAGGCGGCGCCGAAGTCTTGAGGAATGCGCAGGATCACCTCTTCCTGCTCTTCGCGGATGGCCTGCTCCGGATCATCCAGCGCATCCTTGACGACCACGCCCTGCTGCTCCAGCCAGCGCAGCAGATTGGGGGCGTGTTCGGCGCCCACCACCACCAGCTCCAGATCGGCTTCGGCGCGGTCTATGGCCTGCTGCACCGTGAACCAGATGATGGCGACAAAGATCAGCGGTGCGGCCAGGGGGCCGAGCAGCAGCGTGTTCACCACCACCCGGCGGTCGCGCAGGTTCTCCAGCAGTTCCTTCCTGAATACGGCCATCATGCGAGCAGGCCCTCGTCGCTGCCGATGAGTTTCACGAAGGCGTCTTCGAGGCTGCGCTCGCCGGATCGGGCCAGCAGTTGCTCAGCGCTGCCATCGGCGGCGATGCGTCCGTGGGCGATGATGACGATGCGGTCACACAGGGCCGCCACCTCCTGCATGATGTGGGTGGAGAGCACCACACAGCGGCCTTCCTCGCGCAGACTGAGCAGATAGTGGCGCAGGGCGCGGGTACTCATGACGTCGAGGCCGTTGGAGGGCTCGTCGAGCAGCACCGTCCTCGGGTCGTGGATCATGGCCCGGGCGATGGCCACCTTCACCCGCTGGCCCTGGGAAAAGCCTTCGGTGCGCCGGTCGATGAAGTCCTGCATGCCGAGCAGCTCAGCGAGTCTGTGGGTGCGGCTGTCGATGGTGGCCCCATCGAGGCCATGGAGTTCGCCGTAGTAGCGCACGTTCTCCCGGGCGGTGAGCCGGTCGTAGAGGCCGCGGCTGTCAGGCACGACGCCGAGGCGCCGTTTCACGGCCAGGGGTTCGCGGCGGGGATCGATACCGTCCACCGTCATATCACCGGAATCCGGCTTCAGCAGCGTGTAGAGCATGCGCAGGGTGGTGGTCTTGCCGGCGCCGTTGGGTCCGAGCAGACCGGTGATCTGCCCGTCCTCGGCCCGAAAGCTGACGTCATCCACAGCCACCACGTCACCGAAGCATTTGCGCAGATTGCGGGCTTCGATCATGGCGAGGGCCCCAGCAGGTCGACGAAGAAAGGTGCCGGACCGAGGCGATCCATGCAGGTGGTGTCCAGGCCATCGACATCGAGATCGTCGATGAAGCGCGCAGCAATCGTACTGGTACAGGGTGGCCCGAGGATGCCGTGGCCCTGGCCGCGACCGATCAGATGGCGATGGTTGGGATACTGTTCGGAAGCCTCCTCCCCATAGCGGGGCGGCGTCACCGGGTCGAACTCACCGGACAGCAGCAGTACGGGAACCTCGCTGACGAAGGGCGTATGGAAGTTTTCCGGGACGTCGCCCTGTGGCCAGATGCCGCAGATCATCTCGCGGCCTTCGCGCATGCTCGGACCGAGCAGGGTGTCGGCCTCGTCGGCGGCATCCATGGTCTGCCATCGGGGCCAGTCTTCGCTGCAGCCGATGGCCGCCTCCAGACCGACGCTGATCATGGCGTCGAGCTGTTCGTAGATCTGCAGGAGCTGGATGGCGATGCGCTCGGGCACCTCGCTGCTGGCAGCCTCGTCGATGAGCAGCGGCAGGGTGGCTTGTGACTGGGGGGCATAGGCCAGCATGCGCAGCGCCTGGGCCAACCCATCCCGGTTGAAGTCCATGACCTGCTTGCGGCCGCTGCGGGGGTGCACCAGGGTCAGTCGCTGACTGCTGTCACGGTGGAAGCGGCTGCTGAGATCCGCGAGCTTTGCGCTGAGGTCGGGGAAGCGTTCGCTGCAGGCGCTATCGTCACTGCAGCGGGCCAGGATACGGGCCAGGGCGTCGTCCAGGGCTCTGCCGTGTTCGCTGCCGAGAACAAGCCGGGTCGGCACCACGCCATCGAGAATCATGCTGCGCACCCGGTCTGGATGATCCCGCAGGTAGACCTGGGCCAGACGGGTACCGTAGCTGGTGCCCACCAGATTGATCTGCTCGTGACCCAAATGGGCCCGCAGGGCATCCAGATCCCGTGCGGCATCCCGGCTCAGATAGTGGCGGACATCCGCATCGAGACCTTCCAGGCAGTCGCGATACAGGGCCTCGATGACCTCCGGGTCCGGCTCCAGGAAGGGGTCCACGGCACTGAAGTCACAGCGTAAGGGGTTGGAGGCACCGGTCCCCCGTTGATCGAGGAAGATCAGGTCCCGATGCTGATTGACCTCCCGCAGGGCGTGGCGCATCAGCGGCAGCACGTCGCGGGCGCTCTGTCCGGGGCCCCCGGCTAAGTAGTACACCGGGTCGGGCCTGGGCCGGCCGGTGGGGGCGGGGACCACCGCATAGGCCAGCTCGATCTTGCGGCCATCGGGTCGGGCCGGATCCTCCGGCACGGTGAGGGTGCCGCATCGGGCCTGGGCCGAGAGCAGGCCGCCTGGAATCTGCAACACGCAATCCTCGAGATTCGCGAAACGCTGGGCCAGCGTTTGCGGCGCGACAACGAGCCCCAACATCACGAGCGTGAGCATGAGGGTGAGTGCTCGCTGATACATGGTCGATCACCGGGTCCTGATTGTCGTGGCGGCATGTTAACAACCTGTGGCGCCGAGGCCAGCAGCGCCGGTGCCGGGCATCAGGATCTGCGGTCAGGAGAGGGCTCAGCAGGACGAACGGATTCGGACCGGGGAACCTTCGCCAGCCTGAGTTATCGTATGAATTCCACCCAGGGAGTCGGATCGATGCCAAAGTCTTCGCTACCCGCCTTACCCCTCTTGGTTGTCTCACTGCTCGTCCTGCTCGGCTGTGCCCACGACTCCGTGCCCGCCGTCGATGACGAAGGCGGGCCGCAGGCCATCGCCATCCGTGGGGAACTGAGTTACCTGCCCCGCGTCGCCCTGCCGCCGGATGCGGTCGCCGTCGTCGAGCTGCGCGCGGGGCCGGCCCCCTCCGGCGAAGTCATCGCTGAACGGCGCTTGCCCCTGAACGGTCGTCAGGTGCCTGTCGCGTTCGAACTCGAAGTCGATCCGGCCGCGCTGCGCCCCGGGCGGGTTCATGTCTTCCGCGGGTTCCTGCGGAGCAACGGAGACCTGGACTGGGTCAGCGAACCCCTCGCCATCGATACCGCCGCCGCTGTGCACCGTCTCGGTACCCTCCTGCTGGAGCGGCAGCAGGCGCCGCGCGTCGCCCGTGACCCGGCTGATGCAGCGCCTGCCATGGTGGCCCGGGGCAATGAGCCCGGCTGGCGGCTCGATCTCGATTCCGAAACCCTGACGCTGAGCTGGGACTACGGCGCCGGGGAACTCGCAGCGGTCACGCCCGAGCCGGTGGTGGCGGAGAGCGTCATGTCCTACGGCACTCGAATCGGCGATCGCCGGCTCGGGATAGCCGTACATGATCAGCGCTGTGCCGACGACATGACCGGGATGCCCCACCCCAAGCGCGTCATCGTCTCCCTGGACGATCGCGTCCTGCGTGGCTGCGGCGGCGAGCCGCGTGATCTGCTGCTCGGCGAGTGGGTCATCGAGGATGTGGACGGTCGCGGCATCGTCGACGCTTCCCGGGCCACGGTGGTGTTCGACACCGAAGGCCGCGTCGGCGGGCGGGGGTCCTGCAACAGCTACGGGGGCAGCTACAGCTTGAGCGGCGAGGGATTGGCTGTTTCCGGAATCTTCTCGACCATGATGGCCTGTGTGGAGTCCCTGATGAATCAGGAGCAGCGGATCTTCGCCATTCTCGAGGCCGTGGGCCGCTTCGAGGTGGACGACACGGGCGCGCTGATCCTGCACGCCCACGATGGTCGAACAATCACGGCGCGGCGCTGAACCGCGCCAGACGATGGCTTCCCTGCTGCACGCTCGTTGCCTGCAGGGAGCCTGCTCAGCGCGGACGGCAATCGCTCACTACGCTGCGCTTCGTGAGCTTCCCACAACAGAGCCTTCGATCGCGGTTGTTGCTGTGGAGTTCAGGAAGGCGCAGTCGCAGTAAAGCGATCTGCGCCAGGCCCGACGTCGTCAGATGCGCTCGATGATGATGGCCGGTGCCATGCCGCCGGCGGCGCACATGGTCACCAGACCCGTGGACAGCCCGCGACGCTCGAGTTCGTCGAGCACCGTACCGATGAGCACCGAACCGGTGGCGGCAATGGGATGACCGAGTGCGATCGCACCACCATTGACGTTGCACTTGGCCGGATCGAGATCCAGATCGCGCATGAACTTGTAGGCCACCACGGCGAAGGCCTCGTTGATCTCGAACAGATCGATGTCGTTCAAGGTCATGCCGGCCTTCTTCAGCACCTTGCGCGCCGCCGGACCCGGCTCGTTGAGCATGAGCTCCGGGCTGCCGGCCGCGTTGGCCATGGCCACAATGCGCGCCCGCGGCTTCCAGCCCTGGGACTTGGCGTAGTTCGGCGACGACAGCAGCACACCGGCTGCGCCGTCCACCACACCTGAGGAGTTACCCGCGTGGTGGATGTGGTTGATGTCGATGTCCGGATACACCCGACGCACCAGCTGGTCGAAGGTCTCACCGGTGGCGTCGAAGGGCTGCTGCATGAAGTTGCTGAACACCGCTGGCAGCTGGGAGAGGCCTTCGAGGGTGGTCTGGGGGCGGGGGAACTCGTCCTTGTCCAGGCAGAGCTTGCCCTCGTAGTCGTGAACCGGGACGACGCTCTTGTCGAAACGGCCTTCTTCCATGGCCACTTTGGCGCGCTGCTGGCTCTCGTAGGCGAGCTGGTCCACGTGCTCGCGGGTGATGCCTTCCAGGGTGGCAATGACGTCGGCACAGATCCCCTGATGGAACTGGGGGTGCAGATCACGCAGATGCATATTGCCCGCGTCCATGCCGCCGGCGCCTTCCACCGGAGGCACCGTGGGGGTGTAGGACATCATCTCCACGCCACCGGCCACCACCAGATCCTCCATGCCGGCCATGATGCTGGCGGCGGCCATGTTCACGGCGGTGATGCCCGAGCCGCAGAAACGGTCCAGGGTCACGCCGCTGGCAGCGGTGTTCCAGCCGGCATCGAGGGCGGACATGCGGCCGATACAGTTGGCCTGCTTGCCCTTCTGGGAGCTGCAGCCCCAGATGATGTCGTCCACTTCCTCGGTCTTGATGCCGTTGCGCTGTTGCAGCGCCTTCAGGACCGTGGCTGCGAGGGTCTGCGGGTGCAGGTGGGCCAGCGCCCCTTTGCCCTGCTTGCCGATGCCGCGGGGGGTCCGTGCCGTGTCGATGATCCAGGCTTCTGTGCTCAAGGTCGCTCTCCAGAATTGAAATGGGTTTCCACGTGGCGGCCGATTCTACCGGAGCCGGAGCGCGATTGCCCCGCTGTCGGGGGCGGCGCCACCCAGTGTGATGAGGGTCCGCATCACACCACGGGATCGAGGACTCGCAGCCGTCGCATCGCACGTTCATCTGCAGCTCCTGCTGGGTCCGCGGAGCGGTTGTCCCGAGTTCGGCAGCAGCGACCCTGCGAGCCCGCCTTCAGGCCATGCGTTACCCTTGAAGCATGATGAACCGAATCCTGCTGATCGTACTGTTTCTGTTGAGCACGTCTTCACTGGCATCGGCCGGATCCACAGAGCAGGTGGTGTCCGCGCATCCACTGGCTTCGGAAGCCGGACTCGAGATGCTGCGCCGCGGCGGCAATGCCATGGACGCCGCGGTGGCGGTGCAGGCCATGCTGACCTTCATCGAACCTCAGGAGAGCGGCATCGGCGGCGGCGGCTTTCTGCTGTTCCGCGACGGTGCCACCGGAGCCCTGAGTTTTCATGATGGCCGCGAAACGGCGCCGGCAGCGGCGACGCCTGCGCGCTTCATGATCGCCGGCCGCTGGCGAATGCCCTTTCCCCTGGCGGTGGTCAGCGGGCGCGCGGTGGGCGTACCGGGGCTGGTGCCGATGTTGTATGCCGCCCACGAAGCTCATGGAAGGCTGCCGTGGCGGGAACTGTTCGAACCCGCCATCGCGCGGGCAGAAGCGGGCGCCCCACTGCCGGAACGCATGCAGCGGCAGTTGCGGCGCGATGCTTCCTTGCGCGTCTTCTCCGGTACCCGGCCCTTGGGTCGCGCGGCGCGGGAGGGAGATCCGCAGTGGCGCAATCCGGAACTCGCGGGCGTCCTGCGCCGCATTGCAGCCGAAGGGCCGGCCGCGATGCAGACCGGCGTGCTGGCGGAGAATCTGGTGGCCGCAGCCGGCAGCGGTGGCTGGCTGCCCGGAGACCTGACCGTCGAAGACCTGGCCAGCTATCGGCCGCAGCAGCGGGAACCCGTCTGCGGCCGTTATCGTCGCTGGACCCTTTGCAGTGCGCCGCCGCCGTCCTCCGGTGGCATCGCGCTGCTGCAGATGCTCGGTGTGCTCGAGCACTTCGATCTGCCTGCCATGGTTCCGGATTCCGCGGCTACGGTGCACCTGATCGCTGAGGCCAGCCGGCTGGCCTTCGCCGACCGGCAGCGTCATCTCGGTGACCCGGATTTCGTCACGGTGCCCACCGCCGGGCTCATCGACCCCGAGTATCTGGCCCAGCGTGCGGGTCTGATCGACCCCGGGCGTGCCTTGGACCTGCCGCCACCGGGTGTGCCCGGCGTCACGCCTGTGATCGAGGATCCACCGCCCCTTGAGCCGGATAAGGAAGCGGGGACCACCCACTTCTCCATCATCGATGCCGACGGCAACGCGGTGGCCGTCACCAGTTCCATCGAGGCGCCGTTCGGATCACGGCGCGCCGTGGATGGCTATCTGCTCAACAATCAGCTCACCGACTTTGATTTCGCCCCCTTCCGTGACGGTCAGGCCGTGGCCAATGCGGTGGCGCCGGGCAAGCGGCCACGCAGTTCCATGGCGCCCACTTTCGTCTTCGACGAGGACGGTGAACTGGTCCTGGTGATCGGTTCCCGCGGCGGCAGCCGCATCATCGGCTACGTCCTGAAGACGCTGATCGGGGTCCTCGACTGGGAACTGCCCCTGGCCGAAGCGGTGGCCCTGCCCAACGTGCTGCACCGGGGCGAACGTCTGGAGATCGAGGCAGGAACGGTGCTGGCGGAGCGGGCGCGGGAGCTGGAAGCTCTGGGTCACCGTGTCGACGTACGTGTGCTGGAAAGCGGCCTGCACGGCATCGAACAGGTCGATGGCGGCTGGCGCGGTGCGGCAGACCCGCGCATGGAAGGCACCGCCGTGCCCTGATGGCGAGTGAGAGGGTCGCTTGAAGACGGCCATGAGAGAGTTCATGGTGATTCCAGGCAGGGCGGTCTGCCGCCATTCGAGAGGCACGAGATGACCCTACGTATCGGCAGTTTGGGAGCGGCACGGATTGCGCCCATGGCCCTGGTGCGCCCGGCGCGGCTGGTGGACGGTGTGACGTTTGACGCCGTCGCGGCGCGGGACCCGCTCAAGGCCCAGGCCTTCTGCAGCAAGCATCGGATTCCCCACCGCTACGGCAGCTACGATCAGTTGATCGAGAACGTCGATGCGGTCTACAACCCCTTGCCCAACGGTCTCCACGGCTACTGGACGAAACGGGCGCTGGCGGCCGGCAAACATGTGCTGTGCGAGAAGCCGTTCACGGCCAACGTCGATGAGGCGCGGGAGGTGGCAGAGGCTCACGCCGGTACCGGTCTCGTCCTCATGGAAGCCTTCCACTGGCGCTACCACCCCCTGGCCGAACGCATCCGCGGACTGGCCCACTCCGAGCTCGGTGAGATCCGGCGAGTGGAAACCGAGTTCTGCGTGCCGCTGCCCCTGTTCAACGACATCCGTTACCAGCTCGATCTCGCCGGCGGCGCCACCATGGATACCGGCTGCTATGCCATCCACATCCTGCGGCAACTCGGGCCGGGTGATCCGAGGGTGGTTTCCGCCAGCGCCATCGAGCATCGGCCCGGCATCGATCGCGCCATGAGCGCGGAGTTCGAGTTTCCCTCCGGCGCCACCGGCAGCATCAGCTGCTCCCTGTGGTCGTCGAAACTGCTGAAGGCCAGTGCCCGCGTATTCGGCACCCGGGGGACGCTGCACGTCACCAATCCGGTGGCACCCCAGTTCTTCAACCGGGTGCGGCTGACCCGCGACGGCCGGACCATCTTCAGCGAGAAGGTGGAGGGTGCCGCCACCTACACCTATCAGCTGCGTGCTTTCGTCGCAGCCATCGAGGGTGATGCCAACGCGAATCTGACGCCGCCGGCGGACAGCATCGTCACCATGGGTCTGATCGACGATGTCTACCGCGCCGCGGGTCTCGAGCCCCGCAAGCCGACACGGATCAGGGACTGACGGCTCCCGCTGGTCATCGCTCGACGAGCAGGGCTGCGAACAGTTCCGGATCGACGTTGCCCCCGCTGATGATGGCGACCGTGACCTCGGCGCTGCCATCGTGCCTGCCGGCCAGCAGGGCGGCCAAGGCCGCGGCGCCACCGGGCTCCACCACCAGCCGAAGTTCGTCGAAGGCGAAGCGTAGGGCGCGCCGAACTTCGTCGTCGGTAACGGTGAAGCCACCCGTCACCCGCGGCTGATTGATGGCGAAGGTCAGTTCGCCCGGAGTGGGTGCCAGCAGGGCATCACAAAGGTTCGCGGCGCCACCCTCGATGTGTTCGCGCTTCCCGGAAAGCCATGAGCGTGCGTGATCATCAAAGCCTGCGGGTTCCACGGTCCAGATCCGTGGCGGGTTGTCTGCACTGTCCATGGCCAGCGCGCAGCCCGCCGTGAGGCCGCCGCCGCTGCAGGGAATCAGCAGATCCCGGGCTTCGACGCCGAGTTCGGCGCACTGAGCGAGGATTTCCATGCCGACGCTGCCCTGGCCCGCCATCACCCAGCGGTCATCGTAGGAGGGCACGACCACCAATCCCTGCCGGCGGGCGATATCGAAGCTGATCTCCTCGCGGCTCTCGCTGGCGCGATCGTAGGTGATGACGGTGGCGCCGGCGGCCCGGGTCCGGGCCAGTTTGACCCGGGGAGCATCTGCCGGCATGACGATGGTGGTGGCCATCCCGAGCAGCCGACCGGCCGTGGCCACCGCCTGGGCATGATTTCCGGACGACCAGGCCACCACCCCCGCCGCACGCTCGTCGGCATCGAGCCGCAGCAGCCGGCTCATGGCACCTCGGAATTTGAACGAACTCGTGCGCTGAAAAGTTTCAAGCTTCAGCAGCACGCGCCCGCCGACGGCGGCGTTCAGGGCAGGAAACTCGGACAGGGGCGTTCGCACCACGTGCTCTGTGAGCAGGCGGTTGGTGGCGATCACGTCGTCCACGGTGGGCAGCAGCATGGATGCGAACCTGTCGGGGCGAAAGCCTGTGGCCCAAGTGCTGAAAGTTAAACGAAATGGGTCTGGATGGCTCCTCGGGATTTCAGTCTTGGATGCAGTTCGGGAGGGTGCAGCTCTCCAACTCCGACGCGGAGGCTCAGCTGCACCCCCACCCTCTTTTCCGGCGGCAGGGGCGGCGGGAAAGAGGCGTTCATGCATGAATGGATCATGTGGCTGCTGCTGTCGCTCCTGGCCCTGGATAGGTATGTTCGCACTCTCGCTCTTTTCACACGCACACGGGCCGCCCCATGAAACTCGCATCCTATGCCTTGAACCAACCAGGATCCGTGCAGTTTGCGATCTGCGCCGATGAATGCCTGCTGCACTTCACGGAGGAGCAGCTCACGCCCAAGCAGCGGGCTGACCACGAGTCCAACAAGGACCTGATCGCCTTCCTGCAGGTGGCCTCCATCGCCATGTCCAAGCCCGGTGACCGGGTGGCCCTCTACGACCGCTTTGCCGAGGAACCCTGGCGGTCGGCCCTGGAACGCTATCTGGCCCTGTACGCCAAACTCGGTCTGACCACGGTCCGCTTCGAGGATCTGCAGTTCCATCCCCGCGATGATTTCTATCAGCCGCTGGTCGAGACCCCGCCACCGGCCGACCTCGTCAGCGTCTTCCTGCTCAGCGGCACCAACGAGCACCTGCGAGCGGATCCTGCAGCGGCCGAAGTCAGCCGGGTGGTTAATTCCAAGATGAGTCTGGCGCGGGATGCCCGGAAGTTCGGGATTCCGGTACCGGAGTCAATGGTGCTTGCCCGGGGCGACATCGAGGGGGAGGAGGCGCGGGCCTTTCTCGCCCGCCATGGCCAGCACGTCATGCTCAAGGTCATGGGGCTGTCCGGCTCCCGCAACGTGACGGCCATCCGCAGCGTCGAGGAAGGGGCGGCCTATCTGGCCGAGTATCAGCAAGACGTGGACATCCTGCTGCAGCAGCGCCTGCCGGACGGTGGCTTCACCGAGATGACGGTGGATCTGCGCATCGATCTCGAACGCGTGGCCATCACGAATGTCCGCCAGATCCTGTTTCTGAACGGGCTGTGGATCGGCAACTTCATCAGCGACACCCTGAAACTCACGGCAGAGCAGCAGGCGGCCCTGATCCGGGTGGGTGAGTATGTCCGTTCCAAGGGCTACGTGGCGCCGGAGGGCCTCAACTGCGGCATCGACTTCTTCGTCGGCGACGACGCCGCCGAGGAGCCGATCTTCATCATCGAGATCAACGCCCGCTGGACCGGGGGGCTGATGCCGGCGGAACTGGTGAAGCGGCTGGGTGCCGGGTCGCCGGGAGCCGTCGCGGTGGTGGACACGGTCAGCGTCTCACGCTTCGCAGATTACCTGGCCTTCCTCGAAGCCAACCTCTACGACCGTGGGCGCCCCTTCTCCATGGCGCCGGTGGGGTTCAGTCCCTATGGACCGGAGGTGGACGGCGATCAGCGGGTTTACGTCTGGCATCTGGTGTTCGGTGACCTTGCGGCGTTCCGGGCGGCCAAGGATGCCGCCCTCGGTCCGGAGCAACTGGCGGCCACCGCCAGCGTGGTGCTGCCGAGCTACCTGCAGTAGCGTGTTTGCGTCAGGTGATGAGGCTCACCGCGAAGATCAGCGCGAAGGTGATGCCAACTAGCCCGGCTACGACCAGAGCCAGATTGCGGGCGGTGGTGCGATCGTCAAGAACAGGTGCGGACATGGAGGCTTCTCCCGACAGATGGTTGCTGATGGGAGAAGTTTTGCGCTGTTGTCGACGGGTCACCATGACCCAGATCAAGTAGCTGTCGTTTGGTTCAATGGCCAGCCATGGCCAGCATGCTGGCCGTGGCTGGCGCCGGTGGCGGCCTTAGCCCGCATATCGCACCGATGCGCGAAGCGAGGGCGTGGAGATGCCGGGAAAGACAAGGCGCGCGACAGGCCGGGCGCGCAGGCGTACTCGACAGTACGTCGACCGATTCGCCGGGAGCGAATCGGGTCGCGCGCAGCGCGCCCGAAGGGTGCG
>JAFIFJ010000032.1 GCA_020832085.1 Gammaproteobacteria bacterium
CGGACGGAGGACGGCCGCCGCCTGCACATGCAGTCCCTGGGGGCCCTCGCCCACTACGATTACAACGCAGCCCGTGCCTACGCCTATGAGCACGCGCTGCAGGCAATGCTGCGCCTCCGGCTGGAGGTGCCACAGCTCGAACAGCAGGTCCGCCGGACCCTGTTCAACGTCGTCGCCAGAAACCAGGACGACCATGTCAAGAACATTGCCTTCCTGATGGATCGCCGGGGGCGCTGGCGCCTGGCGCCGGCCTTCGACGTCACCTGGGCATACAACCCCGACGGGGACTGGACGGCCCGCCACCAGATGACGATCAACGGCCGTCGCGATGGCTTCACCGTGGACGATCTCTGCGCGATGGGGCTCGTCGGCCACATCAAGGCAGGACGCACCCGGCGCATATTGCGGGAGCTGTGCGAAGTCGTGGCGAACTGGCAGGACTTCGCGGCGCGGGCAGGCGTCCCTGATGAAGACGCCGCCCGTATCAGGAAGAGCTTCCGACTCGACCTCGGCCATCAGTCGGCATAGCGCCCCACGATCTGCTTGTCTCGCTCGTGGGGCGGGAAGTCTCAGAGACAAACCGCCTCCTTGCTCTGAACCCGGCACCGCGTGATCATCGGGCCTGAACAATGGAAGAGGGAGGTTCCCCATGGCCGACTCAGGCAGGACGGCAGCGTGATCACCTCGACCTACAGCAGTTCGCCGGTCGGTCGGATGGACCCGCAGGCGACTCTGGAGTTGATCACGTTCCTGAACCAGCGTGCCCGGGAGCGATCATGAGTCGTCGATCGTATGGCGCGGACTTGGCGAACGTCGCATAACGGCGAACCGCCGCAATGGTTGAGTGTGCGTGTCCAGCACGGCGCATTGATCCAGCCCCCTAAGGCCCGCATGCTGGGTGCCCACATCGCCCCCATCCATGAGGGTCCGCCCGGCATGTCCAAAAAGATCGGCCGCAATGATCCCTGCCCCTGTGGCAGCGGCCTGAAATACAAGCGGTGCTGCGCCTCGAACGGGAACACGATCGGTGGTCGCGATGATCAGTCCAATGATCTCTCACCTGAAATCCAGGCCATGATCGACGAGCTGAAAACCCGCGACTATGCCAGCCTCGAAGAGGCCCAGGCCGCCGCGCAACTTGCGATGCGGTCCCATGCCAGCAACCCCATCGACGACTTTGTCGGCCTGACGCTCAACCAGATGCATGGGGTGCTCTATCGCCCTTTCGATTCACCGGATCTGCTGACGTGGCCCGATCCCCTCGGCGTGTCGCCGGATGGGGAAGCCATTGAACTGGCCTGCGGACTGGCCGAGGCGCTCGGCAGTGAAGGCGTGAAGCGCACCGCGAAGGACAACCTGCCGCGACAGCTCTGTCGGGAGCTGCTGGCGCGCTGGCAGCGCATCGACGGCGAGGACCGCCACTTCGCTCCTGAAACACTGCAAAGCGAACTCGACTACGGGCTCTTGCACCGGGTCCGCCTGACGATGGAATTCGGCGGCTTGATCCGCAAGTACCGCGGCCGCTTCCTGCTGACCCGCAATGGCCGCGACCGCTTTGAGCGGCACGGTGCTGCCGGTCTCTATCCGGCGCTGCTGCGAGCCTACGTTGGCAAATTGAACTGGGGTTACGATGACGGCATGCCGGAAGTGCCCATGCTGCAACACAGTTTTCTGTTCACCCTGCATCTGTTCGGGCAACTCGGTGACACATGGCGGCCGACGACGTTCTATGCCGACGCCTTACTGCGCGCGTTCCCGCCGCTCATTCTCGATTTCGTCGACGACCGCTTTTTCACCGCTGAGGAAAAGTTCTACCGCGCCTATGCCCTGAGAACCCTGACGCGCTTTGCCGCGCCCTTCGGCCTGATCGAATTTGCCCCCCAGGACGCGGACGACTTCCGAAGTCCAAGGCAGGTCCGTCGCCGCCCGCTGCTCGAAGAGGTGGTGCAGTTCCGCTGAACCAACGGCTGGGCCGCAGTCAGACCGGCATTTGGATGATGACGTGCTGCCATGAGAGATGTTCTGGGGTCAGACAAGCGTACCCCTACAGACGACGCGGGCTTCGAGGCCAATACCTCTTCGAAATCCGCCTTAGCGCTGCGTTTTCGGTGCCAAAAACACGCCGCTAAGCCGCGCCTGGGGCCGATGAGGCAGCGGTTAGCCAGAGACCCAGGGCTCTGCTCGGACTACCCGTTACTGGCGGCTGTCACACTGGACGCGCCGATATCGGGCCGCACCGAAGCAGATCGATGGCCAGCTTGGCCTGCGTTCTGGGGTCGGATCGGCGATCACCTGGCCGCTTGCTCGAGTTGACGGCCAGACGTTGATGGCGACCTAAAAACGTACTCATCTGGTGTAGACCGCCGTTCAGCGGAAAGTGGTTTTCGATGGCGGCTCGGTGCAGGTCATGCACGGTCCGGATCGAGCAGTCCGGCCGCCTCGAGGGCATCGATCCAATCTCTTCGCTCGCGTTCGAGCACTTGCAGACATGCGTTCGATGCCCCTTCCCGGAAAATTTCTCGTTCGCTTTCACTCGTTTGCAGATTCTACAAAAGTGCCCCACGGCCACTCCCTGACTTCACAGCAACGGCGCTGTGCTCCACACACCCCTTCTCATGAACTCGTGTCCAGCGCCTCCAACCAGGCCAGGGCCTGTTCCATGGCGTCGCGCTCCGCGCGGTCCAGCTTGAACAGCCGGTCGGTCTTCTCAAGGACCAGAGTGTAAGGCCGCCCCTGCCGCCGCGTCTGGTGACGAACCGGCAGTGCATGATGATCCAGGCTGCGGTGAATGTGCTGCCTCCCCTCCTTGGCCAGGGGCCACTCCAGCTTGCGCTGGCTCGCCGCGGCCAGAAAGCGCTGCAGTTTCCGACACAACTCGCAAGCACAGTCCGCTGGCGGCTCGATGGACCAGTCGTCCGAGCCGCGGGGCGGCTGCGCCACACGTTGCGACAGAGCGGCCCGCAGGTGGGTAAGCACCGGCTGCAACGTTTGCAGCAACGAGGGGACTTCGCTCCCCGCCATCTGCAGGACAGCTGCCACATGCCGCAGATCACCACTGCGGGCCGGGTCCTGCAGCGCGGCGATGATCTCGCCGGTGAGCGCGTCGTCATCCAGCAGGACGCCACTGCCCAGCAGGACCAGCCACCAGGCCCGCAACGCCTCCAACTCCCCGCGCAGGCGCAGGCGGGGCGTGCGCTGGATGACCTGCTGCACCCTTGCCAGGAAACGCTGCCAATGGCTGTGGCAGAGGTTGCGCGCCAGATCCTCTGCGGACGGTGTTGCCTGCTCTAGGAAGGCATCGCAGATCGCGGGCAGATGGCTCAGTGAGGAGAAATCGGCCCCATGGCGGGACCCTTGCGCCAAGTGCTGCAACCAATCGTCACCGAGTTCGCGGCCGCAGGCTTCGATGGCCTTCAGCCAGGGTCCTACCGCGGCCGGGCGCAGGTCGTCGACCAGGAACGGCGCCAGCAGCGCCTGGGCCAGCTCGAGATCGCCGAGGCCAGCCGCCACCTGAAACGTGCGGGGCAGCAGTTCATGAGCCTCCTCGCCCAGGCGATGACGCTGCCAGAAGGGCAGGAGCTGATGGACGTACTCGCGCGCCGTCGCATCCTCGCCACGGCGGAGCATGGCGGTCCACTGTTGCAGGGCCCACTTCGGCGATGACCTCGCGCGAAGCAGAAAGCTCAAACGCCGCGGCCAAAGCACCACCGCCGCCCGGTGGTACCAGCGATCCACGGTGTTGCCCCAGTTGCCCTGATACGGTTCGTACTCGGAAGCAAACGGTTCGCAGTCGTTGCTGGCGCGGGTCCAGCACAGCTCTTCCTCGGCAACCAGGGTCGCGGCTTTTGGCGGAGGCGTCCCGGCGACCACCTTGACGAAGTGCCGCAATTGAACGTCCTGGTCGATCAGGTTCGTGAGTTGCTGATCTGCGACGGAAGGTTGGTCGTCATCCACGTCTTCGTCTTCGTCTTCGTCTTCGTCTTCGTCTTCCCAATGCGCATGACGTCCCCAGGGACCCCTGCCATCATCACCGATGCAATCCCAGGTCTCGTGAACATCGGCGAGGGCGAGAAACAGCTCGCAGTCGAGTTGGTCGGCGGCCTCACGAAGGGCAGCGGCCCGCGGCGCGTCGTCCTGTTTCAGGCTTTCCCAGCGCAGGCTCCCACGGGTGTACTGGTGATCCAGCAGGTAGACCAGCCGCTCCGGCGGCGGGTCAGGTTCCTGACGCCAGGACCGGGTGGTCGGCGTGGCGAAGAATGCGCGCACGGCCTCGACGAGGGGTCCGACCCGCGCCGGCTTGCCGACAGCCTCGGCCTCACCCTCCAGCAGCAAGTGGTAGGTCAGCGACACGCGGTAGCCGTCCGTGACCCGTTTGACGCGGTGAAAGCAGTCCGCGAAGAAGGCGGTGAGCGTCAGTTTGGAGGGCGAGCCGCGAGAAGTCAGGCTTTCGCCACCATGCTCGATTTCCAGAGCGCCACCCTTGAAGCGCGAAGGCAGGGTCACCACCAGGCTCGCGATCATGCTGTCCGACTTCTCGGAATCCTGGTGCGGCGCGAAGAACTGACCGGGGCCGTAGATCAGCAGATTGTGCAGCTCGGCGGTCAGTCGGGTACCAGCCGGCAGCCCGAGGGCAGCGTGGATGCGCTGCAGTTCCGGTTCCAGCCGTGTCTGCCAGGCCTGCTCGTCCATCTGGATGCGGGATTTCGGCACTTCCCAGGCATCGCGAACGCTGAGATCGAGCACGGTCTTCTCGCGCAGCCCATAGCGGGCCGGCCGCGCCACCTTACGCAAGGCTTCGGCGCCACGGGCCGTCAGTGGCAACGTGACCGGCCCCACATCCTTCACGCTGAAGTCGAGCGCGCTGGCAGGCAGCGTTCGCGTCACCGCGAAGCTGGCCCCGCCGGCAATCCGAGCCAGCTCACGTGCCACTGGCTGCATGCGTATCCCCTCCCGGATCAGAGCCACGGCGGCGGAGATTGCCGCGCCGGCTGGTCGCTGGCAAGTGGCCGCAAGCCTGGCCTCGAGGCTCGCCACTAACGGGGCCGGCTCTCACCTGGCCACGGCCTCGAGTTGAAGGCTCAAAGGCCCTGCCCAACGCTGCGATCTGGCAGGGAATGGCATGCACGCGTTTTCGGAGATGGGTCTACTTTTGAATCGGGCCAATGGCTTAGTCTGACCTCGAAATGGCCAGGGACGGAACCCATCCATGTGGAATGCGGCTGTTCCGTGGTCAGACTAGCGTAACCCATGTGGAATGCGGCTGTTCCGTGGTCAGACTAGCGTAACCCTCCAAAACCCGGGGGCTTCGGGGCCGATACCGCCTCGAAATCCGCCTTAAAGCTGCGTTTTCGGGGCCAAAAACACGCCGCTAAGCCGCGCGCCTGGGACTCGCCCTTCGCTTGGACACCCCATTTCAGTGGCCAAACCAGCCTTCTAAGGCTACATTCAGCGCACTTTCTCAGAAATTCCTTCTCTCAATCAATGAGATAGCGCCGGATAGCTTGGTCTGACCCCAAGGGCCTGAGCTCCAATCGAGAACAGGATCACTTCTCTTGTCCGAAACGGGACCGAATGTTGTCGGGGCCTTCGAGTCGTGATTCGAAGCGTCATCTACGACACGTTGATCGTCGGCCTGACCGCCAAGTGGTACGCGGAGGTATTGCGACGCGTCCCTGCGAATGCGGCCCTGCTTGATGTAGGGATCGGCACGGCGGGCGCTCTGCTGGCGAACGCCGAACTTGTGGAAGAGAAGCGGCTGCGCGTCACCGGCATCGACATTGACGGCGACTACATCGCGCGCGCTCGCGACAAGCTGCGGCGCGCCGGCCTGCACGACCGCGTCGAGGTCCGACACGAATCCGTCTACGACCACCGGGGCGGTCCCTACGACGCCGTGTACTTCTCCGGGAGCTTCATGCTGCTGCCGGAACCCGAGCACGCCCTGCGCCACTGCTCTGCGCTGCTCGGTCCGAACGGACGCATCTACTTCACCCAGACGATTGAGCAGCAACGCTCGCGTTGGATGGAAACGATCAAGCCCCTGCTGAAGCGGGTGACGAGCATCGATTTCGGCCGGGTGACCTACGAGGAGGACTTCAGGGCGCAGATGCGTTCCGCCGGCCTCGATCTGGAGGAGTTCACTACGTTGGCGCGCCACGGCAGCCGGGCCTCGGTGCTCGCCGTCGCCAAGGCGCTCTGGGGGTCAGACTAGCGCAATCCCTCCGCTTTGCGCCGGGCCCAGTCGATGGACGGTGCTGCCATGCCGTGGCGGCCGCGGTAGTCCGGCAGCTCCGGCGCCGACCAACCTTCGAGCAGCGCCGGTTCGAGGCGGTACACCTCCACGGCGAGGGGTCGACATACCTGCAGCGGATCGCCGGCTTCTGGGCCCCATAGCGGTACCGAGAGGTCACCGCCAGGACAGGCGGAGAGCGCACAGAGCAGGTCGATCTCGGCGAAAAACTCCAGATAATCGCCGGGCCGTGCGGGCGATGCTTTCATGAAGTACTGATCACTCGCGTTCAGGCCCGTGCACTGGAAGACGTTGAGGACGTCGTGGACGTCGCGCTCATCGAGGCCGTAGGGAAGCACAGCGCGGAGCAGGTTCGAGTGACAGTGGAAGTCGAAGTCCTCGCCCGTGAGCAGACGGTTCACGTAAGGATCGCAGCGGGTCCCGAGCAGGTCGTGAAGGCGGCCGCCGTCGGCATCGACGCCGTAATGCGCCAAGCTGTCGTCGATGATCGTCGTCATCGGCCGCAGGTAGGGCAGCGTGGACCAGAGGCGATCGTGGATGCTGACGTGGGCGCGCTGCAGCTGCCGCGTGCGCGAGGCCCAGAACTGCTCTCGGGGATTGTGCCGGTTCCAGAGGTTCAGATCCCCAACCTGAGGGCCCTCCGGCGTGATGATGCGGAACACACTACCGGCCGGGACGGTCCAGGCGCGACCACTGCGGATGGGCACCTCGATGCGGTCAACGAGGCTGCGTCCGCCACCCTCCCGCAGGCGATCGTAGAAGGCGGTGTCCACTGC
Organism: Gammaproteobacteria bacterium; assembly: GCA_020832085.1. Classification (GTDB taxonomy): domain Bacteria; phylum Pseudomonadota; class Gammaproteobacteria; order Pseudomonadales; family Azotimanducaceae; genus SLTB01. The sequence goes on from JAFIFJ010000032.1 coordinate 7,027, forward strand.
GAGAGCGGATCCCGATCCGGCCTGATAGGCCGCGGCGGGCGTCGCAACCATGATTGCCTCCTCGAATGCGATGTCAGACCAGCGCAACACACTGATTTCTTGGAGTGCTTGAGCTTAGCGGGCTCGGATTATCGGCTTAGAACTGCGTTTTCGACGCCGAAAACGTCATCCTAACCTGGGTTTTGCCCGCCCGTGCCTGAAACAGTGGTGTTGCGCGCACCCTGCGCTGCTCGTCGATCTGCGCTGCCTCCGGCAACCGTCGACTCTGCGCCGATGGTTTCGACGCACGTCACGATCAGCCTTCGCCTACAGACAGCCTTTTCCCGGTCCTGCAACAGTAGCGCCTGGTCAGGGGACTGGAGCGAACTCGATGCCACGTGCGAAACGAACCGTCGCGCCCGGATACGTCTGGCACATCACCGAGCGCTGCCACGACCGCAGATTCCTTTTGCGCTTTCTCAAGGACCGTCGGCGCTGGCGCGCCTGGCTGTTCGAGGCCAGGAAACGCTTCGGTCTCAGCGTCCTCAACTACACGGTCACCAGCAATCACGTCCACTTGCTGGTTCAAGACCAGGGCCGGGACGAGATCCCCGCCAGCCTGCAACTGGTCGCCAGTCGCACGGCACGGGAATACAACCAGCGCAAATCGCGCCGCGGAGCGTTCTGGGAAGACCGCTACCATGCCACCTGCGTCGACTCCGACGCTTACCTGGCGCGCTGCATGGTCTACATCGACCTCAACATGGTCCGCGCCGGTTCGGTCAGCCATCCTGAGCAATGGGAGGTCTGTGGCTACCGCGAGATCCGGGATGCCCCGCAGCGCTATCGGATCATCGACACGCCAGCCTTGTGTCACCTGCTCGGCGCGGCCGATACCGCGGCGCTGCGAGTCAGGCACAAGGACATGGTCGAGTCAGAGCTTGCGGCAGGTAAGCTGGCTCGGGATGAATGCTGGACCAAAAGCCCGGTGGTGGGCAGTCGCGACTTCGTCTCCCGCTATCTGGATCAATTGGGCATTCCCGGTAGCCGAGAGGTCGTGATCGAGCGTGACGACGGCTTGACGCTGGTCGACCTTAAAACGGCTGTTTCGAACCCGAAAAAGGCGCTCTAAGGCGTTAAATCCAAGCCTTCCACGCCGTCTAATATAATAGAATCATATGCTTATCCACTCCCAGGGTAGTCTGACCCCGAGGAGCAGCGCTTGACCTGCAACCGCGTTCTCGCGCATACCGTTCGAATGAAATCGATGTGGCGTCGTGCCGGCTCTCCCTCGCGGGGACAACTGACGCGTGCGCCTGCAGCAGAGCCCCCTCATGAACCGCGATGCATTTCAGAATCTCGTGGACAGCCTTGCGGATGCCGTGTTCGTCGTCAGCCTGCCGGAGCGAACCATCACCTACAGCAACCCTGCCGCCCACACGACGTTTGGGTGGACAGCCGAGGAGCTGCTCGGCGCCACCACCGGAATCCTGCACATCGACGCGGAGCACTTTGACGCCTTCCATCGTGCAACCCATCCCGTCCTCGTCGGTGGCAAGCCCTACCAGGGCGAATTCGAGATGCGCAGGCGGAACGGTGAGGCGTTTCCGACCCGCCACTCCGTTTCAATGTTCCAAGACGATCTCGGCAACAGCTTCGCCGTCAGTGTGGTCCGCGACATCTCCAGCGAACGTCGGCAGGAACAGCTCGTCCGTCAGGATGAAGCCCGCTTCAGGGTCATCGAGGAGCACCTGCGCAAGGTGTTCTGGATCTCGAACCCCGACAAGACCCGCCTGGAGTACGTCAGCCCGGGCTACGCCGACCTCTGGGGGCGCAGCGTCGAGGAGCTGTACCAGCATCCCACCGGATTCCTCGACGCCATCGTCCCGGAAGATCGACAGCGGATTTTCGAGGAGGTCCAGCGCCAAGCCGATGGCAGGTACGACGTCGAGTACCAGATCGAGCGCCCCGACGGCACCCGGCGCTGGATCTGGGACCGCGCCGTGCCGGTCCGGGATCAGCAAGGCGAAGTGGAGCGCATCGTCGGCATCACCGAAGACATTACGGCCATCAAGCAGCGCGAGTCCGAGTTCGCCCAGGCCAAGAAGATGGAGGCTGTGGGTCGGCTCACCGGGGGGATTGCGCACGACTTCAACAACATGCTGACTGTGATCGTGGGCAACGCGGAACTGCTGGCCGAAGAACTGGGCGGAAACGAACTGGTGGAGGAGGTGCTTTATGCGAGCCGGCGCGCCAGCGAACTCACCGGCCAGCTGCTGTCTTTCTCCCGCCAGAGACCGTTACGCCTGGAACGCGTGGCCACGAGCACGCTGATCCGCGACCTCACCGCTTTCCTCCGGCGCACCCTTGGCGAAGACGTGGCCCTGGAACTCGACGTTGCGGAAGACCTCTGGCCGATCACCACGGATCGCGCTCAGTTCGAAACCAGTCTGATCAATCTCGCTGTCAACGCCCGGGATGCCATGCCCACCGGCGGGCGGCTGACCATCCAGGCGCACAACCAAGCCTCCAACGGCCTCGGGTTCGATCGTCCTGCGGCCCTTGCACCGGGTGACTACGTGGTGGTCCGGATGCGGGACACCGGCGCCGGGATGGCACCGGAAGTCGTCGACAAGATCTTCGAACCCTTCTTCACGACCAAGGTCGTCGGCAAGGGCACCGGTCTGGGGCTCGCCACCGTGTTCGGCTTCACCGCCGACGCCGGGGGTCACATCGAAGTGACGAGCGAAGTCGGCAAAGGCAGCACGTTCACCCTCTTTCTGCCCCGCGACGCCGCCCCCGCGCCATGAAAAACCGCACAGGGGGTCAGACTAGACCTCTTCATATCAACGCTATGATCTGTAACGGGTTTCTTCCGAAACCCACCCAGAATTCGGGCTTAGCGGGTCGTTTTCGCAGGCAAAAGCGCACCGCTAAGCGGGGCACACCGACTTCTACCGGCTTAGACGCCCGTTTTGGGCGTCCAAAAGGGCGATCTAAGGCGGAATTCCAGGTAGCCGGGTCCTATTTTTCCTTGTTAATCCGATAGATATCGAAGGCGTGCTTGGTCTGACCCCAGGGTGCTCTTCAGACCGGTGCAGTCTCAACGAGGGGAAACAGCGTCCGCGTGGCCGATGCGTCCGCGTCACGCAGCGCTGCAATGAGTGGCCCCTGCACGGCATCCGGTGCGTAGCTCATCAGTTCCTCGCCGAGACGGGCGAGTCCCGGGGTCAGATCCCAGGCCATCATCAGACGTCCGAACATGCGCGTACGGGCGCGCAGCAGGGCATGGGCAAACCCTTCACTGAACGGCGGACTCAGCGGTGCACGGGCGAGGTCCAGGCTGCGGAGGACGGTGCTCCAGCCCAGATTGTGCAACAGGCCCGCCAGATACGCATCGAGACGATCGGCACCCAACTTGATCGCTCCGGCGCCGGCGAGGGTCGCCTGCAGCTCCCCGTGTACCCACAGGCGTTCGCTCGCCTCACCCATCAGGCCCCAGGGCCGCTCCTGGAAGATTGGCTTCAGGATGACGGCGGCGATGGCGGCGCGGAGCCCTTGCATACCGATGACGGCGATAGCGGTCTGAAGGTCGTTGACCTGATGCCGGAAGCGATAGAGCGGGCTCTGACTGATCCGCAGTACAGCGGCGCTGAGCACCGAATCCTGAGTCACGAGCTCGGCCATCCGGGCTGAAGAGCTGTCGTCCTGGCGCAGCATGGCCATGAGCCGGGGAATCACCACGGGGGCGCGACCGATCAAACCCGTTGGGCAGGCCTCCGACAGGACACGGCTTCGGACGACGATCAGCGCTTCCTGTTCTCCGGTGCTCAGACGGGTTCCGGACAGCGGCTGATCAGCGATTGGCCACAGCAGATTGTGGGGAGCGGCGTCGACAGCGCGCAGGATGCCCTGCTCAGACCTGGAGGGCGGTTGCGCCGGTCGGGCAGATTGTGGGGGGAAAAGGCGCCGCAGCAGTGCACGCATGAGCGAGAATCCTCGTTGCTTGCCCCTTTGACGGCAGCGGCTCGGAAAACTTGAATCGGAACGGTGTGTCAGTGACGGGGGCGTATGTGCCCGGTCGCCACCCCATGAGTTGAACGCAACGTAGTCTGACCACGAGGAGCCGTTCAGCGGGCCAGGACCTGGTAGATCGGCCTCATGGCAGGCACATGGCTGAGGACCACCAGAATGACAGTCATCAGGGGTACGGCGATGAGCACGCCGATGGCGCCCCAGAGCCAGCCCCAGAAGAAGATGGAGACGAACACGATCACAGGATTGACCCGCAGGCGGTAGCCGTGAATCACCGGTTCGAGAAACACGCCGACCAGGGTGTTGAGCAGAATGTAGCCCACCGGTACCACGAGCATCAGCATGGGATCGTCCAACGTTACCGCTGAAACGACGAGCAGCAGAGCGGCGGTCACCAGCACCCCCAGATTGGGAATGAAGCGGAGCAGCGCCGTCAGCCCCCCCAAACCAGGGGCGAGGGCAAACCCATCAGCCAGGCCAGCAGGCCGGTGACCACGCCGACGAGACTGTTGCTGACCGTGATGAAGGCCAGATAGCGGCCAATCTCCCGCTGAGCGTCCTTGATGACCCCGGTGGCAGCGCGGCGACTGCTCTCGGATCGCAGCTGATCCATGAACTGCACCACCATCCGATCGCCGGCCAGCAGCACCGCCGCACTGCGCTGGGCGGTGACCAGAAACTGGCCACGCCAGGACTCGGACTCCAGCACGACCGTGGTCGGCGCCTCGTCGCCTTCCTCCAGAAACTGCTCCACCGTTTCCTCGACTTCACGGGCGGAGCGGGTCATGCGCTCGTAGCCGTCGTGCAGTCCGCAGTGGGTTACCAGCAGTTCCGTCAGGCCTTCGGGGGCTTCCTCCAGCCACTCGAGCAGCGGGTCCGATACCAGATAGGCGATTCCCGCGAGCCCACCGACCAGCGAGCCCAGCAACAGCATCGCCCCAAGGGCGCGAGGAAGCTTGCGCCGCGCCAGCGCCTCCACCGCCGGCGCCAGCAGCAGGCTGACCAGCAGCGCAAGCGTGATCGGCAGCGCGATGTCGCGGGTCAGGTAGAGGGTGTAGAACACAGCGAGGATGAAGAGCCCATAGATGGGCACCTTCACGTCTGCCGGCAGGCTCGCCCGCTCAGTCGGGGAGGCTGCGCCGGCAGACGATTCCCCGGCAGCGGTGATCTCGTCAGCCATACCCGATCATGCGGGAACCCACGGGGGTCAGACCAGACCTCTTCACATCAATGCTATGATCTATAAAGGAATTTTTCTGAAATCCACCCAGGATTCAGGCTTAGCGCATCGTTTTCGCGGGCAAATACGTACGTCTAAGCCCAATACTGTTTAGTTACATACCACGCGCGGCACCGGCGTCCATGGCACATTCAGCGGATCATCACGTTTCCGCAGATGGTAAGCGCTCATCTTGCGTTTGAGTCCTCGGATGTTGCGCTTGCCGCGGCTCTTGACCGCGCGGCCTGCTGCCATCTCTGCGAGGACGCTGTCGAACCAGGTTTTTCGCTCCTCAGGGGGGAAAAGCGCCGGCACCCGGCAACCGCCGTTTCAGCACGCGCACGGCGTGCACGAAGGACAGCGTTTCAGCTTCGACGCCGCTGGCTGCGGCAGCTTCCGTCATCAGGCGCCGCACCGCCGCATGCGCGAGCAGCAAGGCGTAGAACTCCTGCTCGACGAGTTCCGGACGCTTGCTCCGCAGGACGACGGCCCGATCGGCCAAGTGCACCTTGAACTCATCGAAGGCCTCTTCGATCGTCCAACGCCGGTGGTACAGCGCTGCCAGCTCCTCGGCAGGGGCGGCATCCGGCTCAAGCCAGTTGGTGATCAAGCGATAGCTGACCTCTGCGTCAGGAATGCCGTCCAAGACGTACTCGATGACGCGGACGCGCACGCCGTCAGTCTGATGCCGACGGGACTTCTCGTTCGGATAGAGCGTGCTTAGGTACGACCCATCTAACAGTTCCGTTTCGCGGGGCAACCGTTGGTTGTTGACTGCGCGAAACAGCAGTTTGGCGCCCGTGGCGCAACTGCGCTGCCAGAATGCGAAACTGTAGAAATGCCGGTCCGCGGTCACCAGCATGGTGTCATCTGCACAATCGATGACCGCTTCCGCCAGCCGCCGCTCACCGACGCGTAGCGGGCCAGGATTCGCGAAACAGAGCGTGTGCGTCCCGCATTCCGCCATGGCCACGAAGCGCAGACTCGGAAACGCCGTCTGTCCACGCGATGTGCCAGCGTAGCCGTAGTGGGCCGCGTTGGCCGCCTCGTCCGGCATATCCAGCGTGGAGCCGTCGATGGCCATCAGCCGATACCCGCGATACCAGACACTGGCCATCGAGGCGGGACCATGGGGGCGCACTTGTTCGCGATAGAGTTGGCGAAGCGGCCCCGCCCCGACAAGGGCCCGGGCCTGCGAGATCGCCCCCTTCGTCACGGTCGCTTTCGCCAAGCCTTCGTCGCCCAACAACTGGCGTAGCCCTTCGATCACCAATCGCAGCACTTCTTCGTAGGCGACGTTCGCGTAGAGCACCATCGCCATCACGAAGTACACCAGCACCTCATGCGGCAGTCCGCGTCGCCGTTTGCTCTGGGCACCGTGCGCTTCCAGCGCCGCTCGAACTTTCTCCACAGGGCAGTTCATCGCCAGGAAGCCGATCGTCAGGTAGTCGGCCAAACGTGCCCCGGTCGACAGGGTTGCCTTCGTCCTCGCCATACCAATACCTCCCCAGGTGATATGGCGGGGATTGTCGCAAATTTCTACTTATCTAAACAGTATTTCGGCTAAGCCGCGCACACCGACCTCCGCAGGCTTAGACGCCCGTTTTGGGCGTCCAAAAGGGCGATCTAAGGCGTAATTCCAGGCAACCGGCTTCTATTTCTCCTTGTTAATCCGATAGATATCGAAAGAGTGCTTAGTCTGACCCGAAGGTGCTCTTCGCCGGCGCCGGGTAAACATTCGCGCTTGCTTGACGACGCCGGACCGCGGTGTTCTTCTCGGCATGACCCATGACCGAGAGCGGCCAAGCACCGCCACGCGCGCAGTGAGGAGGAGGGATGAAAACCGATCCGTCAGTGATTGACCCGGAGGTCTTCGCCAGCCAGGCCTACGCCGATGATCCCTACCCGACGCTGAAGCTGCTGCGTGACCATTGCCCGGTCTATCACCATCCCACGCGCAACATCTGGATGCTGACGCGCTACGAGGACGTGGTGCGCGGCTTCAAGGACACCGAAAACCTTTCGGCCTCGCCCAACGGCATCACCATCGGCGCCGTCTTCGGACCGACGCTGATGGAGTACGACGGTGAGGAACACTCCAAGCTGCGCAACATCGTCGCGCCTGAGTTCGTCGGCCTGAATTTGAAGGCCCTGCTGCCGCTGATCTCACGCAATGCCATGGAGCTGATCGAGAAGTTCACCGCGCGGCAGGCCCGCAGAATCGCCGAGCAGGCCGCCAAAGTCGGTGAGATCGACATCGTCGATGACTTCGCCACCCGGCTGCCGCTGAACGTGATTCTCGATGTCCTCGATCTGCCGAAAGAAGCCCACGAGATGTTCCACGAGTGGTATCCGGCCATGATGAACGGCATCAACGGCAGCCCTGAGGATCGCCGCCTTGGCATCGAGGCCAACGCGGCCTATCACGCCTACCTCGATCCGCTCATCGACGCCCGCAGCACTCAGCCCGGCGACGATCTGCTCTCCCGGCTGGCCGTGGCAGAGGTGGACGGCCAGCGGATGACGAAGGCGGAGATCAAGTCCTTCGCCAGTCTGATTCTCGTGGCCGGTGCGGAAACCACCGACAAGGCCATCGCCAACCTGTGGTATCAGCTGCTGGCCAACCCGGATCAGTGGCAGGCGGTGCAGAAGGATCCGCAGCTGCTCGATCGGGCCTTCACGGAGATGATGCGCATTCATCCGCCCTCAGGCGCGCAGATGCGCCGGGCCATTCGCGACATCCCCATGTACGACCAGGTCATTCCGAAGGGCGCGATGGTGATGCTGTCGATCTACGGCGGCAATCGCGACGAGCGCGTGTTCGCCAACCCGGACCGCTTCGACATCTTCCGCGAGGACCTGCATTTCGGCCGCGAGCTGCGCCCGGGTTACCACCAGGACGGCAAGGCCAGCCACCTTGGCTTCGGGCTCGGCAAGCATTTCTGCGTCGGCTATCAGCTCGCCCGCGCCGAGACCGTGATCGGAACGCAGATGCTGATGGACGTGATCCGCAATCCACGCTTCAAGCCCGGCAGCGATCCGCGCCCCATCGCCATCCGCATCGCGCCCTGGTCCCTGCCTCTGGAGTTCGACGCCGCGTAACGTGGCCAGGGACTCAGCCGTCAGCTGCTGGGCGACGTCCGCGATCCGAGCCGTTTCTGGCGGCGCGGTGTCGGGAACAGCATGCCGACGTTGGCCCGGTACTCGCGGTAGCGGTCGCCGAACATGGCGATCAGGTCCCGCTCTTCGAATTGAATCCCGATCAGGATGTATCCGGTGGTCGCCACGGCGAACAGCAGGTGGCCCTGGGTCATTTCCGGCGTTGCCCAGAAGGCGATGAGGAAGCCGGTGTAGATCGGGTGGCGCATCCAGCGATAAAGGGCCGGTGTGACGAACTGCGGGTCGCTGTCGTCGATGTCCAGCAACCTGGAAAAGCCCTGAGTCAGGCCGAACAGATGGAAGTGGCTGATCAGAAAGGTGCTCACGAGCACCATGGCCCAGCCGGCCCAGGCCAGCCCCGTGATCAGCGCCGCAAGGGCGGCATGGTCCACGGACCAGACCACCTGCGGCAGCGGTTGCCACTGCCAGAACAGCAGGGCCAGCGCCAGACTGGTGAACAGCACGTAGGTGCTGCGTTCGGCAGCTTCCGGAACGCTGCGGGTCCAGACACGCTTGAACGCGGGCCGGGCCATCACCGAATGCTGCAGCGCGAAGATGCCAAGCAGAACGACGTTGATCAGCAGCGACCAGCCGATGGCGCCGGCCGTTCCAGAGTTGATCGACTTGGGCACGAAGACTTCCTGCACAAAGCCGATGGCATAGAGGAAGGTCACGAAGAAAAAGACGTAAACACATGCGCTGTAGAGCGCCAGAAGCATGCCTGCCATGGCTGGCCTCCCCTGCTTCGATGAATTGCGAGCGAACGTCGCGGCCAGCGCCGGACTCAGTTGTTGGCGGTGAGCGGATCGATGACTTGTGAGACTTCCGTCACCCGAGTCACCGGGATGCCGCTCAGCTCGGCGTGCTCGTGAATGGCCGCTTCACTTTCGGCCAGATAGATGCAGAACGATTTGTCGCCTGCGACGTAGCTGTGCTGCCACTGCACGCGCCCGTCGAGTTGCCGGATGGCGCCATTGGACGCCCGTGCAGCGCCACAGAGCTCGACGATGGACATGCCGCCGATGCCGGGGATATCCCGCTCGATCAGGTATCGCTTGAGTTGCGTCATCAATGCGTCCTCCGCCGGAACGCCCTTGAATGTGACAGGTATTGTCGCTGTCCCCGGCCTGCCCAAAAAGCTAAAATTTCTTGGCAAACACAAAGAAAATCTTTAGTTACGGATATGGCCACACCGTCGCATCTGCGATCTTTTCAGGCGCTCGAAGCCGCCATTCGTGCCGGTTCGCTCAAGGGCGCGGCCGCGGAGTTGTCCATTACGCCCGCGGCCGTGGGGCAGCGCATCAAGACGCTGGAAGACTACCTCGGCGTGGATCTGCTGCTGCGCGGTCGCAGTGGGCTGGCGCCCACCGCACCCTGCCGCGCGGCGCTGGAGAATCTGCACCGCGGTTTCCGCGAACTCGAGGCGGCGGCTGAAGCGCTGGAGCTGCAGCGGGGACATGAGATCCATGTCGCGGCGCTGTCAGACTTTGCCGAGCTGTGGCTGAAGCCGCGCTTGCCGCGCTATCAGGCGCAACATCCCAACACGCTGTTCTGCATCAACGGTGAAGGAGACGTCCCCTTGCGGCTCGGCCCCGGCGACTGCGAGATGGCCTTCGGGCCGGTGGTCGATGACCCCTGCAGCGATGTGCTGTTCCATGACTTCGTGGTGCCGGTTTCCTCTCCGGAGAACACCCGGCGCGTCTCCCGGTCACGCAAGCGCCACGTCCTGGAGGGGTTTCCCCTCTTGCACCTGGACTTCTACCGCAACGATCCGGCTGTGCCGAGCTGGGCCGGCTGGGCGTCCAGGCATGGCCGGCGACGTACCGCACCGGAGCGAGGCATTCGCTTTCAACGCATCGCCCCGGTGCTGGAAGCGGTGCTGGCGGATGCCGGCTTCGCCCTCTGCGGCCTGGTGCTGGTGACGGATCTGGTGGAGCAGGGGCGATTGTCCTTGCCCTTCGGTGCCAACGTCGGAGTGTGGACCGAGCAGGCCTTCCAGGTGCGTTTTCGCAGCACCGCCCTACTGCGGCCGCAAGTGCGTCGCTTTCGCGCCTGGCTGGCCGACGAGGCCGCCACGACCCGCGCGCAACTCGCGGCCCTCACCACGACATCGGGGTCTATCTGAACCGGGACATGGCGTCATCGAAAGCCTTGGACATGCTGTCCATGGCCTTATCGAAACCGGATTTGAGATCGTCCCAGGCCTCGTCGCCGGACCTGCGCATTTCCCTCAACTTATGCTCGGCCTTGTCGCGCTGGATACGCATTTCGGCCAGCTGCTTCTGATACTCGATTCGGGCATCGGCCTGGGCTTCGTCGGCCCTCGCCTTGAGTTTTTTGATCTCAGCGTCCCATTGATCCAGCCGGGCCTTGAGCTTGTCGACGTAATCGTCGCGTTCGGACATTGCAGGACCCTCCATTGCACGATGCGGCGCGACAACACCGCGGTCAGACTAGCCTCTTGCTCAGCAATACCCTGAACTGTAAAGCATTTTCAGCACGAAGAAGCTTGGATTCGAGCTTAGCCGGTCGTTTTCGGGAGCGAAAACGCAACGCTAAGCCGGGCGTGCCGTTTGCTGCCGGCTTAGACACGCGTTTTTGGCGTCCAAATGCGCGGTTTAAGGCCAAATTTCAGGCAATCTTCTGCCATTTCTCTATTAGAATCAGACAAATAGATGAAAATAGCCTAGTCTGACCCCAGAGGGGGTGATGAAGATGCTGAAGGTCGTACTGCAGGTCCTGGGCATTGTGGTGCTGATTCCGCTGGTGGCGATTGCGACGCTCAGGTTCGAGTACCGCAATGCCGATGGGCCGTCGATCCTGTTTCCGGGCGGCGAGCTGGTGTCCGGCGAGCTGTACACCGGCACGGAGCCGGACTGGCGCTTCACCGACGGGATCGGCGTCGTCGAGCTTCAGCTGGAGGATCCCATGAGTTCCCGCCGGCTGTGGATCGTGGAGCACGACGGCCGGATCTATGTGCCGTCCGGCTACATGACGTCCATGCTCGGACGGATCTGGAAGCACTGGGCCGTGCACGCCGACGATGGTGACGGGCTGGCGGTGGTGCGCATCGACGGCACCCGTTATGAACGCCGTCTCGAGCGCATACGCGAGGGGCCCGAACTGGACGGGATCGCTGCCAAGATGGCGTCGAAGTACGGCGCTCAGATGACCCGGGCCGATATCGAAGCGGGCAACACCTGGATCTTCGAACTCGCACCGAGGGAGGGCTGACCATGCGCGCACGCAACTACCTGCTGCTTTGTGTCACGGTCGCTGTCGCCGTCAGCCTGACGGTGCTGTTCGTCCCGGGCGTCGGCGACAGCATCGAGCGGGTACTGCTGGGATTTCTGGCCACCCACGCAGGGTGAACCCAAAGCCCGCGAGAGCGCGCGGCCGTTAACGCCCGGCCTCTCGACGCCTGTCGCCTGAGCGCGGACTAGACATCCAAAGCCGCAGGCATTGTGCGGAAGCCATCAGGCCGCACGGGCACGATCGCGGACGAAGATGATGGCCGGCGCGCAGAGGGCGAACAGCAGCAGCACGCCGATCCAGAAGTAGTCGTAGCTGCCAAAGTGATCGCGTACCCAGCCTGCACCGGGCGGCGCCAGCACGGTGGCGCGGGTGCACAGCAGGAAGAGTCCCACCACCGAGCCATAGGCCAGCACGCCGAAGTGCCGGCTGATCATCATGCCAATCAGCGGCAGATAACCACCGGAGCCGAGCCCCAAGGCAATCATTGCCAGCAGCAGGGTCAGGTAGCTTGGCGCCAGCAGCAGGAGCAGCAGCGCGACGACGCTCGGCAGCAGTGCCAGCAGATAAAGCAGGCGCTGCTCGATGCGGTCCGCCAGGTAACCGAAACTGACCTTGCCGAGAATATTGCACAGCGCCCAGATGGACATCAGTCCACCGGCAGCCTGGGCGCTGATGTCGAGGTCCTGGGCGTAGGGCGCAAGATTGCCGGTGAGCGCCACCGGCGTCACGACGATGGGCACGAGTGCAACGAGCATGGCCCAGAAGTAGCGCTCGCGCAGAATCATGGACGTCGTCCAGGCCGGCTCCTCGGTCGCGTTGGGCTCGGCGATTTCCCGATCCGGCGCTGTACCTTTCTGCTCTGGCGAGTCGGCGACGATGAACAGCATCAAGGGCAGGGCAATCAGGGGAATCACCAGCGCCAGCAGCTGCATGGTCTGCCGCCAATCCATGATGCCGAGCAGCGTGCTCACCAGAAGCGGAAAGACCAGCGCGCCGATGGAGGAGCCGATACTGGAGAGACCCAGTGCCAAGCCGCGGCGACCACGAAACCAGCGTGCGGCCACGGTCTGGGAATAGAGCGCCCCAGCCATCGCGTTAGCGCCGGCCATCAGCACTGCGTAGATCGCCAGCAGCTGCCAGAGTGCGGTGGTGAAGGACGACAGCAGCAAGCCTGCCGAGAGGCAGCAGATGCCGGTCGCACCGATCCAGCGCAGCGACAGCCGATCCATGGCGCGGCCGGTGAAGGGGTACATGAAGCCGGTGATGAGCTGTGCCACCGAAAGAATCAGCAGCGTCTCGCCGCGGGAGGTCCCGAAAGCTTCCATCCAGGCGACAGCAAAGAAGCTGAACGCAGCGAACACCACACCCATGGTCATGGCCATGGACATCATGCCGACGCCGAGCACGTTCCAGCCGTAGAACCAGGGCACTCAGCGTCCCCTCATGACCGCTTGGCCCCGTACTGCCCCAGTGCCGCCGTCAGCTGCTCCACCACCAGGTCCTTCAGCGCTTTGGGCTTGATGACCTCGACATCGGCGCCAAAGCGGAGAATGTCCCGGATCAGCTCCGTGGGATCAGCGTAGGGGAATTCCAGCTCGTAACGGCCATCGAGCAGCCACTGGCCGCGCTGATCGGGGTGCCAGGTTTCGTCCGCCACCCAGCGCGCCATGCGCGGACTGAAACGCAGCACCGCGGTGGCCCGGGGGACACCCTGAAAGATCCCGTAGGAGCGGGCCAGGTTGGCGTCGAGTTCGTCATCGTCCAGATCCCGGGCCGGCGCATCAGTCACAGCGGCCGTGGTCATGCGATCAAGGGCGAAAATGCGCAGCCCCTCGCGCATGTGGCACCAGGCATCCAGGTACCAGTTGTCCCGGTAGTGGACCAGACGCTGGGGTGAGACCACCCGCTCCGTGGACTGGTCTCGACTGCGGCTGCGGTAGCCGAGTTCGAGCTGCCGCCGCTCTGCCAGCGCGCTGGTGACGGCGCGGAACAGCACCTGATTCACCGCCCGCCGACCCATGCCGAGCATGCGCAGACGGCGATAGAGTTCGCCGGTGCCGAGTTCCTGCCGGCTGAGCAGGGACTCGATGCGCTGGCGGAACGGACTGAGTTCGTCGGCAAGCAGGCCGGGCGAGAGATCCGTCAGCAGGTGCTCGAGGGCCAGCAGCGCCTGCAGTTCGGCCGCGGAGAACCACAATCCCGGCAGCTCCCAGGGTTCGCTCGCCGCAGCGGTGGCGTAGTGGTAACCGTTGCGCTCGCGGTCGTACTCGATGGGCGCGTTGAGGAAGTTGCGCATGGCGCCGATGGTACGAATGACCGTCGCCCGTGAGCATTCCAGCGCGGCTTCAAGATCCTTTTCGGACACCGGCACGCGCCGGCCAGCCAGCAGCCGATGCAGGGCGTAGATGCGATCGAAACGGTCCAGGGGCCAGACTCCTTCGAGCCGGTTGGCGGCATTGGACTGACGATAGCACGGCGGGAACTTTCGTCGTCGCGACCGCTGACGTCGCCCCCGGCGCTCTCATGGAACAGAGCGCGTTGCGACCGAAGGCTCTGCGGTAGAAGCCTTCTCGGCGCAGCAAGCAATCGCTCACTACGCTTTGCTTAGTGAGCTCCCACAGAAAAGCGCCGCGCCCAACGTATCGAGTCTTCCATTCGCGACAGTGCAAACGAAGGTTCGTGACGAACTCCCGCGGGGGTAGCGCCGCTTAGGTTGCTGACCCACTACTGATCGAGCAAGCGCGCCGCCTCCCGCAGCAGGGCTTTCAGGCGGACGTCATCCCACTCCGGAACCATGCCGTGATGCTCGTGCAGCAGCTGCACGCAGATGTCTTCGAGCACTTCATGGCGGCGACCGAGTGCGGTGGCGTGGGCCACTTCCTCCCTGCGGGCGCGCAAAGCGCCCTGCAGGGTCCGCAGAAGGGGACCGGTTCGTGATACGTCACATGGCATGCCAATGCCTCCCTCCGATGGATGAGGGAGCAGTGTCCCAGGGCAGTGGCTCAGGAGATGAGCCTGGGATGCCTCGGCTATACCCCAAGTTCCGCAATCACGCGCGCTGCGAGATGACTGCGCATGGCCTCTGGAATGGGCATGGCCCGGCGCGTGTTCAGATCCAGCGCGATTGCCACCGCCTCGGCCGTGGCCACCGCCTCGCCGGTCTCCAGATCGAACAGCCAGTGGCACCAGACGTAGGTCTTCTCGCCGAGTTCCTTCAGGCCGCTGCGCAGGGTCAGGACGTCACCGACCCTGGGCTGGCGGCGATAGACGAAGCGATACTCCAGGGCCGCACCGCCCAGTCCCGGAGTCTTGGAGCGATCCCGTCCCTCCACCTGCACCAGCAGGTTGGGGATGCCATCGGCGACGATGCCCATGAAGTGCCGGGTGGTCAGGTAACCCTGCGCATCGGCCTGCTGCTGGGTCACGGCGCCCTGCCAGATGCGCACCATGCCAAGGTGGTCAGCATCTTCGAGTTCCGGATCCGGGCGCGGCGCATCGAGGGTGAGGCCCCGGGGGCGACCATGGGCGGGCAGCTCGGCCTGGAAGTGATTCGTCACCGCGCGGACGTCCTGCGGCAGGGCCCGCGGTCGGCGCTCGGCCACATCGAGCCAGTCCACCTCGGCCACGAAGGTGGCGGCGGCTTCGCTTGACACCGTGTTCAGCATCTCCAGATACACACGCAACCCGTCGTCGCGCCCATTGAGAATGCCGGCGCGAATGTAGAACGGGGCGCCGGAGTGCTGCTCGCGCAGGAAGCGCACGTGCAGGTCACGGACGGCGAACTGGGCCCCTTCACGCCGGGCCATCCTCGGGCCCATTCCCAATTGGACCGCCAAAGCCGCCAGGCCCTGCTCCATCCGGTCCACATAGAACTGCACGTTCATGTGGCCCATCTGGTCACACTCCCAGGACTGCACGCTGGAGCGCGCCACTTCGATCAGGTTGTTCGTATTGGACATGGACCGTCACTCACCCCGTTTGGTCGATTGTAGACGCTCAGCAGCGTGGGAGCGGATTGCTTCACGAAGGCCCGCAGCACAAGCAGATCAGTTCGCGGCTGAATCCGCTCCCAGAGAGCCGGACTCACGCCACGGTCTGCCCAGATTACACGCGCCCGGCGGAACCTGCGCCTGGGGAGGGATCATCGGTTTTGCGGGCTGTGAGGGGAATCTGGATCCGGGTATCGACGGACTCATAGTCGGCATCCATGCTGCGCGACAGGGACGCCTTGGCCTGGCGCCAGACCGCCACCACGAAGGCCGTGAGGGGGACCGCGAGCACCATGCCGGTGATGCCGCCGAGAGCGGTGCCCCAGAAGAACACCGAGATCACCACCAGTGCCGGATGCAGCCCCGATCGATTGGCCATGATCTTGGGTGTGAGCAGCCAGCTCTCCACGAGCTGTACGACAGTGAA
Source organism: Gammaproteobacteria bacterium (assembly GCA_020832085.1). Lineage (GTDB taxonomy): Bacteria > Pseudomonadota > Gammaproteobacteria > Pseudomonadales > Azotimanducaceae > SLTB01. The sequence goes on from JAFIFJ010000032.1 coordinate 23,090, forward strand.
AACGAGCAGGCTCAGCCCGATCAGCGGGAGGCCACCCCCGGTCTGAAAGTAGGCGATGGGCAGAACGATGAGCAGGCCCACCAGCGTGCCGAGAAAGGGGACGATATTGAGCAGTCCCAGAACCAGCCCGACGAGTATGCCGCCCTTCAGGCCGATCAGCGTGAAGCCGGCGGCCAGCATGGCGCCCATGATCACCGCAATGACGAGTTGACCCTGAAAGAAGCCCTTCACCTGCTCCAGAAAGACATCGATGAAGTACAGCGCCTTTACTTTGACCTCGGCGCTGAACACCCCGAGCACGCTCTCGACATTGACCCGCAATCGGTCCACCGACAGCAGAAAGAAGAACAGCAGGAAGGGCACGAAACTCATGCCCACCAGCACGCCGGCATAGGATCTGATCCGCTTGGTGGTGGTCTCCACGTCGGGCGCCATTTCGCCGAGCTTGCCGTCCTGCACGCTCTGCTCGAGCATTCGAGCCAAAGTAGGATAGGTGTTACTCAGACGCTGCTGCCATCCGGAGATGACATCGGGCGCCACATCCACGAACTGGATAATCTGACGGGATAGGATCGGCAGCAGCAGAACCACGGCGCCGACGATCATCGCTATGACGAGCAGCACGATGATGGAGGTGGCGACAGTGCGGGACAGGCGCACTCGACGTTCGAGCCCGTCGACGACGGGCATCAGGATCAGCGCCAGGATACCCGCCACGCAAAGGGGCACCACGAGATTGGCAAAGAAGGCCAGCCCGCGCGCGAGCGCCCACACCACGATTCCGATGAGCACCGCCATGACGATCAGCGCAAACAGGATGACCGTTGCCCGAAACAGTCTGCGCTCAACGGGGCCGAACAACGGCGTTGCGGGTGAGTCGCTCATGGCTTCAGCTGCTGTGCCCGGCAGGATCCGCAAGGCAATCGATAACCGTAGCGTCATGTCCCCGCAACGGTCGGTACGTTGGAGCACCCGAGACGCCATGCCCTGGGTTACGCTCCGGCATGATCCAAAGCGGCAGCGGGGAGATGATCCATGAACGCACTCACCACGGCCACACCGATGGGTCCGGCCCTGCAGTTCGCCTTCGTCGTCGACGACCTCGAAGCGGCGTTGCAGTTCTGGGTTCAGAGCATGGGCGTCGGCCCTTTCTTCCACATTGAGCAGGCGACGTACCGGGAACTGCGCTATCGGGGTCAGGCGACCACGCCGAACTACTCAGTGGCACTGGCCTACTGGGGTGATACCCAGATCGAACTCATCACGCAGAGCTGCGCCACCCCGAGCATCTATCGTGAGTTCCTCGACGAGGGCCGCAGTGGACAGCTGCATCACATCTGCGTCAGCACCGATGACATGGATCGCTTCCAGCGCGAAGCCCAGGCTCGTGGCTTCGAGGAACTGGCCCACCTGAGCATGGAGCCCAGCGGGCGCGTGGCCTACTTCCGCAGTCATCACGCGCGCTGGCCCCTGACCGAGGTGGGAGAGTTTCCGCCGCGCATTCTCGAACTCTTCGATACCGTCCGGCGAGCCTCCGTGGGCTGGGACGGTACGGCACCGCTGCGCAAGTTTCAGCCCGCTCCCCAGTCAGGATCCTAGCCGGGCACGGGTCTTTGCGATGACCAGCAGCGTCAGCACCGTCAGCACGCTGGCCATGAACAGGTCAGAGACCATGGCGACGTTCTGCAGCAGATTGCGGTCGTCGTGCAGCAGGTGATTCACGCCGGCCAGGCCGTAGAACACGGCCCCGATCAGCGCCAGCGGCAGGGTCCAGGCGCGGACCAGGATGGACGCCACCGCGATCAGTCCGACAGCGGTGTTGGCAAAGCCGAGTTCACGAACCAGGAACAGAGCCGGACCGAGGTCCAGGCCGAGGATGACCTCAGCGGTGTAGCGGGGCCGAAATATCTGACTCAACCCGGCGCTGAGCAGGCGCACCCCCAAACCCCAGAATACGAACCAGCGCAGGGCGAGCGCTGCGCTCAGCGGCTGACAACCCAACCTGCTCTCGATCAGGATGGACGCCATCGGCAGCACGACCATCAACGACGCCACCATCGCGATGTACATGGCCCCTCCCCCGGGACGCTTCCAACGTCGCAGCGAGATTCACCGATTATTAGAGGTGATTCTCCCGAATCGGACAAGGGCCCGACGGCGGGCCGCCGGCCTCGCTCCGCAGCCGGGGTTCAGCGGGATGGGAGTTCGCCAAGAACGTTCGTTCACGCTGTCGCGGAAGAAACTTGCGATGCGCTAACTGTGGGAGAGCGCTAGCGCCCGCAGGGCGATGCGCCGATTGGCATGACGTTCTGCGAAGCCGGTGCCTTCAGCTTCGGCTAAAGGCTTCGCAGTCGGCCCATTCGCTGCGCGAATAGGGCTCTCCCACAAGGGCGTGTTCCAATCTGAAAAGCTAGTTCAAAATCAAATGGTTGTCGTATGTTTCATGGAAGTGCGGAGCAGGCCCAGTCGTGCTGAACGGCCTCAGCAGGCCCCTCGTGCATGAGCAGCGATCGGCCATCGTGATTGGGCATGCTGATACCAAACAGATCGAGCAACGTCGGCAAGAGGTCCATCGGCACGGCGTCGACGCCGCCGGCCTCCAGGGTCAGGCCCTCCCCCACCAGCCAGAGTTGTCCGTGGGGCGTGTGGTCACCGGTGCGGGGAATGATGGCTTGATCTGACAGCCGTCCCAGCGTGGGGCTGATCAGGTTGCCCACGTCCACCTTCCGGTTCCAGATCAGCAGAATGTCCGGGAGGGCATCGACGTGATCGCCGGTGTACGCCGACGTCGGGAATGCGATGTCCGCGACCAGCGGTACTCCCTGAAGGTCATGGATCTGACGGAACTCCTCTGCGATCCATTCGACGGTGCGCTGAAACTCCATGCCGGGCTCCACCATGCCATGGGTCTCGCGCCCGCGCAGGTTGATGCGTACCGCGCCGGCATTGGCATTGTGGGGCTGACTGAAGTAGCGACGGTTCTGGCGCATGCTCTGTGAGGCCCTTTGCAGGCGACGCCCAATGAGGCCTGTCTGCTTCAGCCGCGAGCGCAGAACCTCCGGCACGAGCCCACGCCAGAGCCCTGCCAGTCGACGCTTCACCAATCCACGGGGTGAGAGTGATCTCGCCGCAGCAGGCGCGGGAGACGACGTTTCCAGATCCCACAGCGCCTGATCGAGGGATCGATTGAATGTGTTCAGCCGCTCCATACCCGGACCGGCGAGGACAACGATGGTGGCGTCAGGTCCTGCAGCAGCGCAGACCTGACTGAGCGCCTGATCCAGCGCCATATAGATGGTTCTTACCGGATCTCCCAGGGCGGCAGCCAGCGCTGGGTCAAACCGCGGATGCTCGGTATCACACAGGTGCCAGCACAGATGCCCGATGTCATGGGGATCGCCAAAGCTGCAGGTGAAGACGTCCCAGTCCCGCGAGAACAGCAGTCGCATCAGGGCCGAGGCCTTGGTCTCCATGCGCCGCTCCAGTCTCGCCACCAGATCCGGATAGTCGCCGGTGGCAATGATGAAGGCATCGGAGTCACCGTCCAGGGGATCATCGCCGTACTGCTGCAGCAGTTCGGCGGCCAGCTCCGGAGGAAAGGTGCGCAGCCGTTCCTGCCGTTCATGGGTCATCCAGTCGCAGATGTGGACCCCGTTCTGCAGCGGCCGCAGGGCGGCATGAACCGCATCCACCGTCGCCGTCTGCAGTCCGGCATCGTCCAGAATTTCCCAGAACTGCGGCGCATGGAGGCTGTCGTCTTCAAACGGGATTCGAGAGTAGGTGCTCGGATCGAAGTGGGACGAGTACATGCGCCCATGCTTGGCGGGATTGACGCCGGTGCTGGCGCTGGGCCAGAACACGCCGTCGCCAAAGCCCTTGAGATTGGTGATTGGCAGCGAGCTGCCGCGGGCATCGAGCGCGGCCAGGAAAGGCAGGTCGCCGCTTTCCATCCAGCGCGCAAGCAGGCTCGGTTCGCTGGCGTCCAGGCAAAGCACGACGACTCTAGCGCTCATCAGGAAAGTCCATGCGAAGGGGGCTGATCTGGAATCCAGGAGTCAGCAGGCGATCGAGTCGCAAGCGGATCAGTTCCCGCTTGAACCAGACCCGCCAGGAGAAGCGCTGTTCGAGGCCTCGGTTGAGCACATCGAGGGCCGCTGCGCGCCGGCCCTCCATGGCCATGCTGCTCGCCAGGGCGCTGCGCGCGGAGCGCAACCGACCTTCGATGAGGCCGACGATCTGCGGAGACTGCTCGCGGACCAGGGTCAGCCACTTCTGGAACATCTTCTCGTGCAGCGTGAGCCGGGTCACGCTCTGCATGTTGAATTCACTGGTCAGACCCAGGGTCCGGCCTCGGGGCCGATCGACTTCCACCAGCGGCGCGTTCACGTAGCACAGCGGGGTGGCCAGGGCGAGACGAAAGAGGAAGTCCACGTCCTGGGCGACGCGCATGATGGGGTCGAACTCCCCCACTTTCTTCAGCACGTCGGAACGCACCAGCAGGCTTTGCATCATGATGCCGTGAGAGAGCCGGCCGGTGATCTCAAGGGCATGCTCGAGCCGCCCCATGGGCCGGGCCAGGGCAAGTTTTCCCCGTTGAAACGTCGTGTCGGTCTCCCTGTCATCGGTGATGTAGACCGAGTCGCTGAAGCAGGCGCCACAGTCCGCATGGGCTGCCAGCGCTTCGAACTGCCGCTGCAACTTTTCCGGTTTCCAGCAGTCATCGGAGTCGTTGAAGCCGACCCAGGCGCCAAGGCTCCGGCTCAAGCCCAGGTTCAGAGCCACGCTCTTGCCCTGGTTGTCCTGGCGGATGAACAGCAACCGGTCGCGCCACGCCGGGTTGTCCGACAGCAGCGTTTCAACCAGCCCTGCTGTGCCGTCAGTTGAGCCGTCGTCGACCAGGATTACCTGGTGGACATGGACAGACTGACCAAAGACGCTTCCCAGTGTTTTCGCAAGCCAGGGGGCACGATTGAAGGTCGGAATGATCACTGTGATCGTGGGATTTGGTACCGGCGCGAGAGCCGGCCGGGTCGAAATCGAATGGGCCACGTTCTCCTCCAGTGCCCGCACAGGTGACTACACGCCTGTGACAGATCGACGTGACCTCGATTCGCATCCATTGCGGGACCGGGCATCGCAGTGATGGCCAACCCAGTGACGCGACGTCACCAGCGTTTGTACACGTGAGGTTGAAGATGCGTCCTGGGGTCGTTCATCGTCTGTGCGGCATCGCACACGATCTGTGCGGCAACGCACCTCAGCGCCTCGAGGGGGGCTCGGGAACGCTTCGCTGGCTGCCGCGCAGACCGGGGGTCTTCTGAGTGGAGAATCAGGTGCCGGCGCGCATCCGCGCCACATCGCCGACGATTTCGACTTCGGCACCGGGCGTCAGGCCGTAGAGGGCCTCGGCGTAGAGCAATTGAATTCGACCGTCCTCCATGCGGACTTCGATCTCATAGTAGGTCTCGGATTTGATGTGCTTCTCGATCTCGTGGCCGGCAACGCCACCGCCAATGGCGCCCACGACGGTAATGGCATCCTTGCGCTTGTTGGCGACCGTGCGCCCGAGCACGCCGCCGATCACCGCCCCGGTGGCAGCGCCGAGGCCGGTAGCATCACCCTTGCGGGTCCGCTCACGTATGGTCGTGATCGTGCCGCACTGCAGGCAGGGCGGTGTCGGGGTGGCTGCGACCGCTTCAGCTGCGGCCTCTTCCTGCAGAGCCGCCTCGCTGCGCGCCGCCTCGCTTTCGCAACCCGCCATCATGACGACGAGCAGACCGCCTGCGAGCACAGCCGGGAGTGAACGTGAAAGGATCGTATGCATGACGCCTCCAAAGGAATCAGATGTTCGAATCGGATACCGCAACCATGGTGAAGGTCAAGCGTCGGTGGCGTCGATCTCCACCACCACTTCTGCAGCGACGATACAGCCTTCATCGTCCGTTGAGCCCAGCGCCTCGATCTGCAAGCCCACATTCAGGTCCTCCGTGCTTCCCGGCCGCGACTCCACGGCATCTTCGCCGATTTCCAGGACAGTGATCTCCGTACCCGATTCGACAATGACGCAGGCATCGCCGCCGCCGTCATTCAGCGCCAGATCGATCCGTCCAGGCATGATGGCGGTGATCTCACCCGCCACCTGCGCAACCGTTTCATCCAGGTCCGTGGTGTCCACCGCAATCGCCGTCGCCAGCAGGCTCGCTCCGCCCTCGCCTTCCGCGGGGAGAAGTCGCCCCATGACCCGAACCGGCGTACCGGCCTGCAGGACTGCGGCATCGAGTATCTCGCCGTCCTGATCGAACAACAGCGCGCCAGGCTGTACCGTGACCGCGATGCCGGTCTCCTCCGAATCTGCACTGTCCACGAGCCGGAATGCAGAGTCGACGGCATCCTCCGCCACCACTCCGCGGATCCGCTTGAAGTCAGAGCGATCACTGAGCTGCACCATCAGCGCCTCGAAACCGATGCGTCCATCTGTGGCGACCACACGCCCGGCGACGATGGCCGGGGACTGGTCATCCACCGCCGCAAACTCGATGGGCTCAGCTTCCTGTCCGAAGAACTGCGCCTGCTCGGCAACGTCCACCAGCCTGCACTCGCCGAGCCGGCGGTCGCCCGCCCCACGACCGGTAAGCGCCCGGGCATCACAGAGATCGAAGCTGGTATCACCTTCAGGCGGCGCAAGCAGCGCAACGTTTCCGGTGAGGAAGGTAATCCGGCGCAGGTCGCCATCGCCGAGGATGTCCACGAAGACCTGCGGTCGAAACCGGATCTGTCCCGGCCCGGCCTGAACGGCCAGGAAGGATCGCCCCGCATCAATGTCGAGCTGCACGATCAATGCGCCGCCGTCTTGAATGGTGAACTGTCCGCGGGGATTGAGGTCGAGCTTGCCGTTGGCTACCAGAGTGGCCTGAACCGGCTCCCCATCGAGTTCACCGTCCTCATCGAGGCGCCGCAATTCGATGGACTCGAGCTGCAGGCGGATCTTCGAATAGTCGCCCGCCGGAACGCCATCGGCGGCAACCAGCAGTTCCGTGGCTGCATCGAGGGCAAGCAGGTCGAAGGTGAAAGTCTCTTCGGTCAGCAGCAAGGGTTCGTCATTGTCATTGCCGAGCAGACTGACGCTCAACACCGTGACGAGAATCTCATCGAAGTCCTCGATGGGATTATCACCGATGGTCAGACCGAGGCTGCCGGTACCACCGCTGCCGTTGCCGCCGCCGTCACCCACGGGCGGAGGCGCGGTCACAGTGCCGCCACCACTGCCGCCGCCACATGCCATCAGGAGTGACAGCATCAGCGCGAGGATGGGCGCTCGGAAGGTTCGAATGGCCAGAGTCGGCCGCAAGCTGCTCATATGAATTCTCCTCAGGCTTCAATCACGCGGGGAATGAGTAAAGGACGCACATCTCCCTATGCGACTTGATCCCGGCGCCAAGTGTGGCCATTGCGACCGCGGCAGTCTGCCTACTGCCTCACAGGCCTGGGAGCACGAGGTACACAGAATTGCATTGCGGGGCTTAGAGCGCGAAAAACACGTGAATTTAAGTAAAACGCGTTCATCAATGCTTCAGGAGTGGCGCTCTCCCCGCGGGCTCCAGAGGTCGAGCCCGCGCCAGGAAAACGATCACAGCCGCGAGTGCTCGCCGAGGCGCTCCTTGTCTTCGGCAACGATGCTGGCAATGCTGCGGCGGCCGAGCATGCGCTCGAGCCAGGTGGCAAGTTTGGGATAGGTGGCGGGGTCGATCTGGAAACCGGCATGGCGAAAGCCGATCAGCTGTGCGGTGATGGCAATGTCGGCAATGCTCAGGGCGTCGTCACAGAAGAACTCCACGCCTTCGTCGAGCTGGCTTTCGAGGTAGGCGAAGGATCGCGGCAGCTTCTCACGCACGGTGGTCTCGGCCGTCTCCCAGTCCGGCGCTTCGCCGTTCAGGGGGGCTGCGATGACGGTGCGCAGAATGCCGAAGCCAATGCGCACTGCGAGCTCGGAATCGGCAAACTCCTCCAGCCAGCAGGCCCGTGCATGCTGGAAGGGATCCGCCGGGTACAGCGGTGGTTGCGGCTGAATGCGCTCCAGATAGACGCAGATGGCAGACGAATCTGCCAGCGTGCCGGCAGCGCCTTCGGTCCCAACGCTGCTGTCCCGCAGCACTGGCACGCGGCCGAGGGGGCTGAGCGTGCGCCAGCCTGGCGGCGGATCAAAGGGGCTGACCGGATCAATCTCATAATCGAGGCCCTTCTCGTGCATGCAGGCGCGCACCTTGCGCACGAACGGTGACATGGGCGTACCGTAGATCTTCAGGGTCATGAACTACTCCTCACCGAGGCGGCGGCCAAGGCGGCCGACCTCGAGTTCACCCTCGCGGGTCTGTCCGCCGATCTCGAGAAACCGGCGCATATTGCGTTGGGCACTGCTGCTGCGCAGCAGTTCCTGAAACTGATAGGCCTCCTCCACCATGCCTTCGTGCAGCGACAATTCGGCAGCATCGACGGCAGCCTTGGCGCGTCGAATGGCTTCGGCCGGAAACGAGGCGATGCGGTAGGCCAGGTTGGTCACGAAGGGTGCGATCTCGCGCCGCTTGAAGATGCGATTGAGATAGCCCCACTGGCAAGCCGTCTTGGCGTCGAGATCGTCCCCGCCAAGAATGACCTCCAGCGCCCGGCCGCGGCCCACCAGACGCGGCAGATGCTGGGTGCCGGTGCCGCCGGGAAGAATGCCCAGCGGCACCTCCATCTGACAGATCCGCGTGCGCTTTTTCACGCCGAAGCGCATGTCACAGGCCATGGCCAGTTCGCTGCCGCCGCCGCCGACGCGGCCTTCGATCTGACAGATCGTCGCCTTGGGCATGGTGCGGAAGCGCTCGCACATCAGGTGGTAGTCGTTGAGATCCGGCAGCCGCTGCGCTGGCGTGTCCGTGAGAAAGCGGAGGATGGTTTCGACGTCGAAGTGGGCGAGAAAGAAGTCGGGGTCGGCGCTCTTGAGCACCATGACCCGAACGCCTTCGTCCGCCGCCACTTCCTTGGAGAATTCGGCCAGCTCGCCGTAAAGTTCACGGGTGATCAGATTGATGGGCGGATTGTCGATGGTGGCGAAGCAGACGCCCTGATCGATCTCGATGTGAATGAGCTGGTATGCGTAGGCCACGGGCTCTCCCTGGGCAGCGTTGCCGCGCCATAGTGTGCTAGCGTTTCAGGCGTGGAGGGGAGTGTAGGATGCAGCAGCAGGGCTCACAAGCACGCATGCTAAGGAGCGACGATCTGATCCTGTCGCACTTCTCCCTGCTCGGTCTGGAAGACTTCGAACGCCGGGTGGCGACCGCCGCGGACGCCGGCTTCAAGGGCATCGGCCTGTTCCTGGGCGATTATCAGCTGCTGCGGGAGGAAGGCCGCGACGACGGCTGGATCGAGCGCGTGCTGCAGCGCCACGATGTCTGTCTGGCGGAGGTCGAGGTGCTGATGGAGTGGTGTCCGCTGACGAAGCGCGGCAGACACCTGCTGGACCTCGCCCGTCATCTCGGCGGACGCTTCGGCGTCCGCCACGTGCATGCCATCGGACCCTACACGGGAACGGTCGACGATGCGTCGCGGGCCTTCGCCGCACTCTGCGACGCCACCGCCGACGCCGGACTGCAGGTGGCGCTGGAGCACCTGCCCTTCACCAACGTCACCACACTGGCGGATGCCCTGGCCATCGTCGAGGCGGCGGATCGGCCCAATGGCGGGTTGTGCCTGGACAGTTGGCACCACTTCCGCGGGCAGCGGGAGTGGGACGTCCTGGCGCAGCTGCCGCTCGCGCGCATCAAGAGCATTCAGATCAACGACGGTCCGGAGCAGCCGGTGGATCCCGACTACTATCGGGACACCGTGGCCCATCGGCTGACACCGGGGAAAGGCAGCTTCGACCTCGCGCGCTTTCTGGCCACGATTCGTGAACGCGGCTATGAGGGACCGGTGTCCGTGGAAGTGCTGTCGGAGGAACTGCGGGAGCTGCCGGCTGAGCGGGTGTGCATGGAGCTGGCCAAGGGGACGCGAGCGCTGCTCGCAGATTGAGCTGCGTCGACATTCCTCGCGCACGCGCGAGCCATCGCCCGCGATGCGGGCTGTTGCGGAAGAAGCTTGCGATGTGCTGACTGTGGGCGCATTTCGACGGGATCGAAACGCGGGGCGCGCCATGGATGGCGCGCAACAGAGTGCTAGCCCGCAGGGCGATGCGCCGATTGGCATGACGTTCAGCGACGACGGTGCCTTCAGCTTCGGCACAACGCCTCGCAATCGGCCCATTCGCTGCGCGAATAGGGCGCTGTTGCGGACCATCCATGGTCCGCCCCCCTACGGGGCGCCCTGCGGGCGCCGCACGCTGCTCCTGGCAGCATGCGCCCACAGGGCGTACCTCAATCTGAAAAGTTAATTCAAAATCAGACAGTTGTCGTATGTTTCATAGGAGCGGTCAGTGCACCCGGAGGGCGGCGCCGAGGAGTCTGGCGGTGGCATCGACGATGGGAATGACCCGGTGATAGGCCATGCGGGTGGGTCCGATCACCCCGAGTACGCCGGCGAGTTTGCCGTCGAGCTTGTAGGGGGCTGTGACCACCGAGTAGTCGCCTAAGGGCTTGTAGCCGGACTCTTCGCCGATGAACAGGTGCACGCCTTCCGCATCCAGGCAGCGGTCGAGCAGGTGCAGCACGTCACGCTTCTGGCCGAAGGCGTCGAACAGCTCCCGGACGGTATCCATGTCCTCGCCGGTGACGAAGTTGAGCAGGTTGCCTTCGCCGGCCACCACGTAGTCGCCGCCGCCCTCGGCCTCGGGGGCCAGGGCGCTGGCGGCCACCCGCAGCATCTCGGACATCAAGGCGTCCATGCGCGCCTTGTCGTGCTTCATGTCTTCGAGCAGGCGCTCCCGAACCCTTCCCAAGGATATGCCGCTGAAATGGTGGTTGATGTAGTTCGCGGCCTGGGTGAGTTCCGTTTCCCCGTACTGGCGCTCGGTACGAATGACCCGGTTCTCCACCTCCTGATCATTGAGCACCAGAATGACCAGGATGCGCTGGCCGGCCAGCGGCAGGAATTCCACGTGGCGCAGGGTGACGATGTCCCGCCGCGGCAGGGTGACCAGCCCGGCCATGCGGGTGATGCCGGAAAGCAGCGTGGAGGCGGTGGCCGCCAGCTCCTTGCTGCCGAGTTCGGGGGTGAGCCGGTGGCGCAGGGTGGCCAGGGCCGCGTCCTCCAGGGGCTGCACCGAAATCAGGTAGTCGACGAAGAAGCGCAGACCCTGGGCGGTGGGGACCTTGCCGGCGGAGGTGTGGGGGGAGATCACCAGCCCCAGCGCCTCCAGATCCCCCATGACGTTGCGGACCGTGGCCGAGGAGATGCCGAGGTCGCTCTCGGCCGCCAGGGTCTTGGACGCCACCGGCTGCCCGGACTCGATGTAGCGCTCGATCAGCAGCTTGAGCAGCTGGCTGGCACGCTCGTTGGGGTGATTGGAGTGATCGTCACGCTGGGCCATGCTATCTGCAACCTCTGTGGAATCTCGAGCATGCGCAACACGATGATTATGCGGTGGTTTTTCGCCGGGAGGCGGCTGCTCGGGCAGCTTTGCTGCAGGCCGCGACGGCAGGGGCCACCACCTTGAGTGTACGGACTTCTGCGCACTTGAACAGCCGATGACAGCGCGCCCGACGCATTGGGGTTGTCGGGACGATCGCGCACGCGTAGAAGCGATGGGAGCTGCTTGCGGCGGGCTTGCGCCGGACCGCACAATTTCCGAGCGCCCCTCCGGAGCCAGTGACGCCCATGTTGACCCGCCTCGACATCAAGGACTTCGCCCTCGTCGAAGCGCTGGTGGTGGATTTCGCCAGCGGTTTCTCCGCCATCACCGGCGAAACCGGTGCCGGCAAGTCCATCATGCTCGATGCCTTGGGGCTCGTCCTCGGCGATCGCGCCAGTCCGGAGCTGATCCGCAGCGGGGCCTCCGCTGCCGATCTCAGCGCGGAGTTCAGCGTGACGGGCATTGCCGGTGCGCTGCACTGGCTGGAAAGCCGGGAACTCTCTGATCCGGATGCGCCCGAGTCCTGCCTGCTGCGCCGGACCCTGGGTGCGGACGGCCGCTCCCGGGCTTACGTCAACGGGCGCCCGGTGACGCTGCAGGACATCCGCGACCTGGCCGAGCATCTCATCGACATTCATTCCCAGCATGCCCATCAGTCCCTGCTGCGGCGCGACACCCAGCGCCTGCTGCTGGACGAATTCGGCGGCCACGGCCAGCTGGTTCGCGACCTGACCCGCACCCACGGCCACTGGCGCAGCAGCGTGGAGGCCCTGGAAGCCTGCCAGCGCGCCCAGGCGGAGAGCGCGGAACGGCGCGCCCTGCTGAGCTATCAGATGGAGGAACTCGACCGGCTCAATCTCACCGAGGGGGAATTCCCGGAGCTGGTGAGCCAGCAGAAGCGGCTCGCCCATGCCGACGCCCACGCCCGTCGTCTCGCCACGACCCTGGCCGGGCTCGATGAGGACGACGATGCGGTTACCGCGCTCCTCGGCCGGCTGCTGCATGCCCTCGAAGACATCGAGGATGACCACCCTGCCCTGACCACGGCGCGGGAGCTGCTGGATTCCGCCCGGGTGAACTGTGAGGAGGCCACCTCGGAACTGCGCCGCTATGCGGATCTATTGGAACCGGATCCGGAACGGCTCGAGATCATCGATGCCCGCCTGGGCGAACTGCACGATCTCGCCCGCAAGCACCGCATTCGGCCGGAAGAGCTCTCCGCCCTGCAGCAGAGCATTGCCGACGAACTCACCGGCATGGCCGACGGCGAATCCCGGCTCGAAGCCCTGGCGCAGACGGTGGCCGAGGCCCGCGCCGCCATGCTGGAACTGGCCACCAAAGTCTCCAAGGCCCGGGCCAAGGCGGCGCGTAAACTGGAGGCCGCCGTCACCGGACAGCTGGTGGAACTCGGCATGAAGCACGCCCGCTTCGAGGCCCACCTCGAGACCCTGGACGACGGCGAATGCGGCCCCACCGGTCTGGAGCGGGTGGATTTCCGGGTCAGCGCCAACAAGGGCGTGGCACCGGGACCGCTGGGCAAGATCGCCTCCGGCGGCGAACTGTCCCGGATCAGCCTGGCCATTCAGGTGGTCACGGCCGCCACCAGCCGCATCCCGTCGCTGATCCTCGACGAGGCCGACGTGGGCATCGGTGGCCGCACCGCCGAGGTGGTCGGCCGCCTGCTGCGCAATCTCGGCGATCACACCCAGATTCTCGCGGTGACCCATCTGCCCCAGGTGGCCGCCTTGGCCCATCAGCATCTGGCGGTGGAGAAGTCGGATCAGGATTCGGCCCGGGTGACGATCCGCACTCTCGACGAGGACGAACGGGTCGGGGAACTCGCGCGCATGCTCGGCGGCGTGGAGGTGACGGCCCAGACCCGGGCCCATGCCAACGAAATGCGGACCCGGGCGGCCAGCGCGTGACCCGGGTCGCCCGGAACGGCTATCATCCGCGCCTCAAACCTCTGGAGATCGCCCCGCGCATGACCGCACCCCTGCGCCTGCTGGCCCTGATCCTCGCCGTCGCCCTGATGTCGGGCTGCGCCGCTGTGCGCAACTTCGAGTTCCGCAACCTCGGCATTCCGCCCGTGCACCGGGTGACGATTCAGCAAGGCAACGTCATCACCCAGGAGATGATCGACCGCCTGCGCCCGGGCATGACCCGCCGCCAGGTGCAGTTCGTCATGGGCGAGCCCATTCTCGGCAACACCTTCCAGGCCAACCGCTGGGACTACATCTACAACATCCAGGTGGGCGCCCAGGAACGCCGGCAGCAGCGCTTCACGGTGTACTTCGAGGGCGACTTCGTCCCCAGCGAACTGCAAGTGGTGCAGGACGCGGCGCTGCGGGAAGCCGTCGAGGCTGTCAGCGAGTAACAGACGCCGTCAGCGAGCAAGAGAACCCACGAAACATTTACGCGTTCGGCCCATTCGCTGCGCGAATAGGGCTCTCCCACACAAGCTCGACGCCACGTTCTCGCGACACGCCATTGTGGGAAGGTGCTACCAGCGCCGGGTTCTGGCGGGAAGCGGCCACCCGAGTGGGCCGCGTAAGTTTAATCGCCCTTGCCGCGCTCCCGCTGGGCCTTTGCGCGTTCGGCGCGCAGATCCTTGGGGTCGTTGGGTAACGGCCGATAGATCTCCACCCGATCGAAGGGGTGCACCACGTGCAGGCGGTTGTGGATCACGCGGCCGAAGATGCCGACGTCCGCCGCTTCGATGTCGATCTCCGGAAAGCGCTCGAGGATGCCCGACTTGCGGATGGCATCGATCATGGTCGTCCCGGGCAGGACCCGGACTTCGAGCAGACACTGCTGCTCCGGCTTGGCGTAGACCACCTCCACGGTGATCAGGTCGTCGTCGCTGATCATGACACCACCACTTCCCTTGCCCGGGCGCAGAAGGCATCCACGAGCGTATCCGCCGAGCGATTGAACACCGGGCCAAGGGCTGCCCGGACGATGCGTCCGGCGTAGTCGAAATCCAGATCCAGGGTCACCTTACAGGCAGCAGGCGCCAGGGGCATGAACTGCCACACGCCGTCGAAGTGATCGAAGGGGCCATCGACGAGTTCCAGGGTGATCCGCTCCGGCCGCAGCAGGCGATTGCGGGTCGTGAAGCGATGACGGACGCCGGCACGGCGGATCTCCAGGGTCGCCACCACCACGTCATCCGAGCGCGATTGCACCTGCGCCGCGGCGCACCAGGGCAGGAACTCGGGATACCGCTCCACCGCGTTGACGAGATCGAACATGGCCTCGGCGGGATAAGGTACCAGTGCACTGCGGGAGATTTTCGGCACTGGGGCCGGTCAACCCATCGCTGCGCGATAGAGCGTGTATACGAACACCGTGAGGACACCGAGAGGCGCCACGAAGCGCACCAGGAACAGCCAGATATTGAGCCAGAGCGACGGCATCTCCAGCTGATCCGCCAGCAGCTTGCGTGGCAGCACCCAACCCACGAACAGCCCCATGAGCAGGCCGCCCAGCGGCAGCATGATGTTGTTGGTGAGGAAATCCAGCAGGTCGAAGAAGGTCCGCTCGCCCACCAGATGCACGTCGGCCCAGATGTTGAAGGAGAACACGGTGCCTAGCCCCAGGATCCAGGTGATGACGCCCAGGCTGATGGCCACCCGCGAGCGCACCGCGTTGTACTCCTCCACCAGGAAGGCCAGGGCAGGTTCGAGCAGGGAGATGGCCGAGGTCACCGCGGCGAAGCTGACGAGCACGAAGAATACCGTTCCGAACAGCGTGCCCAGGGGCATCTGCCCGAAGGCCAGCGGCAGGGTGATGAACATCAGCCCGGGTCCCTGACCCGGCTCGAGACCATTGGCGAAGACGATGGAGAAGATCACCAGACCGGCGGCGATGGCCACCACCGTATCGAGCAGGGCGATGATGGTGACCGTACCCGGCACCGAGGCGTTGTTGGGCACGTAGGCGCCGTAGGCCATGATCGCGCCCATGCCGAGACTGAGGGTGAAGAAGGCCTGCCCCATGGCCGCCAATACGCCCTCCACGCCCATGCGTTCCCACTCGAAGCGGAACATGAACTCCGCGGCCTGCCCGAAGCCGCCGGTGGTCACCGCGTAGCCCAGCATCACGATCAGCAGGATGAACAGCAGCGGCATGAGCACGCGAATCGCCAGCTCCAGACCGCCGGAGACGCCGCGGGCGACGATCCACACCGTCAGCACCATGAACAGGGTCTGCCACAGCATCAGCTGCAGGGGCGATTCGAGGAAGCTGTTGAACACGGCGGCAGCGCCTTCGCCGGTGACGCCGACGAAGGTGCCCTGGGCGGTCACCAGCACGTAGTCCATGGCCCAGCCGGCAATGACGGCGTAGAAGGAGAGGATGAAGAAGCCGGCGGCTACTCCCATCCAGCCGATGAGAATCCAGGCCGGACTGGCCTTCGAAACCGTCACCAGTTTGCGCAGGGTGTTGATGGGGCTCTTGCGCACTTCGCGGCCCATCAGGACCTCGGCCATCATGATGGGGATGCCGATGAGGAAGATGCACAGCAGATAGACGAGGATGAAGGCACCGCCGCCGTTGTCGCCGGCGATGAAGGGGAAGCGCCAGATGTTGCCGAGGCCTACCGCCGACCCGGCAGCCGCCAGGACGAACATCCAGCGACTGCTCCACATACCGTGCCGAGAGGTCTCGCCACCTAGCGCCATGGGCTCATGTCCTCGTTCGAAAAGTGGGGGCCGACCGGCTGCCCCAACTGGCGCCCCCGCGCCGGAATCCGCGGGATTGTGCGGCTTTTGCCCGCCCCCCTCAAGCAGGTGCCAGACCTGGGGTTCTGAGCATCATGGGTTTTCCGGGGCCCCGCCCCTATAATGCGCGGATGAGCAAATCAGCCAAACAAGCCGGCCAGAACACCATCGCCCTGAATCGGCGCGCCAAGTTCGACTACCACATCGACGAGCGCTATGAGGCGGGCATGGTCCTCGAAGGCTGGGAAGTGAAGAGTCTGCGCGCGGGCAAGGCGCAGCTGGTGGACAGCTTCGTGCAGATCCATCAGGGCGAAGCCTGGCTGCATGGCGCCCACTTCACGCCGCTGCAAAGCACCTCCACCCACGATGTGGTGGACCCCAAGCGGGTCCGCAAGCTGCTGCTGAACAAGGACGAGCTGGCGCGCATCTTCTCCGCCACCTCAGCGAAGGGCTACACCTGTGTCGCCACCGCCATGTACTGGAAGGGCGCCCACGTGAAGTGCGAGATCGGCCTCGCCAAGGGCAAGAAACAGCACGATAAGCGCGAGGACAGCAAGGAGAAGGACTGGGCCCGCGAGAAGGAACGGCTACTCAAGCACAGCGCCTGAGGCCAGCGCGGCAGGACCGTGCCCACCCCGCTTGATATCCGCTCATCTGCCCACATGATAGACTTAACGGCCGCCCTGGCTTTCGGGCGGCACACGTTTCCGGGGGCGACCTGGATTCGACGTCGGTGAGGAGGCCCTAGGTGCATGCCGAGAGGGTAGACACTCTCGTAAATCAAAGCCTACAACCAATATAGTTGCCAACGACGACAACTACGCTCTCGCAGCCTAATAA
>JAFIFJ010000043.1 GCA_020832085.1 Gammaproteobacteria bacterium
GTGTGAAATTCAAGTTGATCAGGAATACACTCTGTCTTCATAGGCCTCTGCCTCTGTTGCATCGTAAGTGCTTGCCGGCTCTTACTTTATGCACCAGACAGAGGCCTATTTCTATCCTATCGGTGAGATTTCCGGGCTAGGGCTTGAGCTGCGCATCGCCCACGCCCAGCAGCATCCAGGTCGGACGGCCCTGCGCGCATTGCATCGGGGTGAGCATGTTCTGCTGCTCTACGACGTCCCGCCGAGCTTCGACGTCGGCCGTACCGTGGCAGCTTCCCTGCTTGGCCAACCGGCCGCCCTGCCGGCGGGCCCGGCACTGCTCTGTCGCGCGGGCAATGCGCTGCTGTGGCCGTTCTGCGTTGTACCGGCAGGCCGCGACCTGAGGCTGCGGGACCAGCCCCCCTTCCCGGTCCAAGACAGCGCCGAGGTGGAACCCGCCATCCGCAGCCTGGCCCGCTTTGCCGAATCCGTCATCCTCTCCGCACCCGGGCAGTGGCTGCTGTGGGCCCACCTGCCGGAGATTTGGTCTCAGGCTGCGCATGCGCGCGCGCCGGCCCGGCCTGTCGGCAGGTGATGAGACATGCCGCGCGCAGGCGCGCCCACCTACTAAGCATAGTCGGAACCGGTATTGGCCGAAGATTCTGTTTGATAGGGCAAGTCCCTAGAATACGCGCTCTTTCGACACCACGGTGGGAGTCCGCCTGCGAACATGGACGCCAAGACGCTCACACATCTCAAGCAGCTCGAAGCCGAGAGCATCCACATCATCCGTGAGGTGGCGGCCGAGTTCGAGAAGCCGGTGATGCTGTACTCCATCGGCAAGGATTCCTCGGTGCTGCTGCATCTGGCGCGCAAGGCGTTCTTTCCCGGCAGGCTGCCGTTTCCGCTGATGCACATCGACACCACCTGGAAATTCCGGGACATGATCGCCTTCCGGGACCGGCAGGCGAAGGAGTTCGGTCTCGACCTGATCGTCTGGACCAACCAGGAAGGTGTGGCCAACAACGACACCCCCTTCACCTACGGCAGCAAGAAGTACACGGACATCATGAAGACTCAGGCCCTGCTGCAGGGCCTGAGTCATCACAAGTTCGATGCGGCATTCGGCGGCGCCCGCCGCGATGAGGAGAAGTCCCGGGCCAAGGAGCGGATCTACTCCTTCCGCGACAAAAACCACCGTTGGGATCCGAAGAACCAGCGACCCGAGTTGTGGAAGATCTACAACGGCAACATCAATCGGGGCGAGAGCATCCGCGTCTTTCCGCTGTCGAACTGGACCGAACTCGACATCTGGCAGTACATCTACAAGGAACAGATCGAGATCGTCCCGCTGTACTTCGGTGCTCCGCGCCCGGTGGTGGAACGCGACGGCACCCTGATCATGGTGGACGATGACCGCATGGAGCTGCTGCCGGGTGAAAAGCCCCAGATGCGCACCGTGCGCTTCCGGACTCTGGGCTGCTACCCCCTTTCGGGTGCCATCGAATCCACGGCCGCGACCCTGCCGGACGTGATCCAGGAAATGCTGCTGACCAAGGACTCCGAGCGCCAAGGTCGTCTCATCGACCACGACTCGGTGGCATCCATGGAGCAGAAGAAGCGGGAAGGATACTTCTGATGTCCCACTCATCCGAACTCATCGCCGAGGACATCGGTGCCTATCTGGCGGAGCACGAGCGCAAGGAGATCCTGCGCTTCCTCACCTGCGGCAGCGTGGACGACGGCAAGAGCACCCTCATCGGTCGGCTGCTGCATGACTCCCGGATGATCTATGCGGATCAGCTGGCGGCCATCAAGAAGGAAAGCGCCCAGAGCGGCGGCGCCGAAGGCGAGATCGATCTGGCCCTTTTGGTGGACGGCCTGCAGGCCGAGCGCGAACAGGGCATCACCATCGACGTGGCCTACCGCTACTTCTCCACCACCAAACGCAAATTCATCATCGCCGACTGCCCCGGCCATGAGCAGTACACCCGCAACATGGTCACCGGTGCTTCCACCTGCGAGGCGGCGATAATCCTCATGGATGCATCCAAGGGCGTGCTGACGCAGACCCGGCGCCACACCTTCATTGTCTCCCTGCTGGGCATCCGCCATGTCATCGTGGCGGTGAACAAGATGGATCTGGTGGACTTCTCGGAAGCGCGCTTCGAGGAGATCAAGGCCGAGTATCTGGCCTTCGCCGAACGCCTGGACATCGAGGAGCTGCACTTCATCCCCATGTCGGCGCTGAAGGGCGACAACGTGGTGGACAAGAGTGATCGCATGCCCTGGTATCAGGGCTCCACCCTCATGTACCTGCTGGAAAACGTCCATGTGGCTGCCGAGCGCAACCACGCCGATCTGCGTTTCCCGGTGCAGTGGGTGAACCGGCCCGATTCCAACTTCCGCGGCTACAGCGGCACCATCGTTTCCGGCGTCGTCAGACCCGGCGACGAGATCACCGTGCTGCCGTCCCGGCGCACCTCCACCGTGGCGCGGGTGGTCACCTTCGACGGTGACCGCAAGGAAGCCATGACGCCGGAGGCGGTGACCCTCACCCTGGCCGATGAGATCGACATCTCTCGCGGCGACATGATCGTGCACACCAGCAACCTGCCGGCCGTACGCGACCGCTTCGAAGCCATGGTCGTGTGGATGCACGACGAAGGCATGATTCCGGGGCGGGAGTACATCTTCAAACAGACCACGCGGCAGATCACCGGCTCGATCACGGCCATCCGCCATCGGGTGAACATCAACAGCCTCGACCACGAACAGGCACCGGCGTTGAACCTCAATGAGATCGGCCGCTGCGAGGTGCGGCTCAACCAGCCGCTGATGGTGGACCGCTACGGGCGCAACCGGGACACGGGTTCCTTCATCATCATCGATCGCATCACCAACCTCACCGTCGGTGCCGGCATGGTCTGCGATACCGGCGCCGAAGCCAGTCCCAAGGACGCCTGGGATGCCCAGCCCCGCGCCACCCACGTCTATGCTGGCGGACCCGTCCGTCCCGAGGAACTGCAGGAACGGCTCAAGCAACGGGGCGTCACGGTGCTCTTCACCGGCCTCACGGCATCGGGCAAGACCACCATCGCCCAGGCCGTGGAGCGCGCCCTGTTCGACGCCGGCAAGCTCGCCACCACCGTGGACGGACAGCAGTTGCGCATCGGCATCTCCCGGGATCTCGGCTTCACCGCTGCAGAGCGGTCGGAGAACCTCCGGCGCGGCATCGAGGTGGCCCGCATTCTCAATGAAGCCGGCGTCATCGCCCTGTGCGCCTTCGTGGCACCCCACGAACAGCCCCGGGCCCGCGCCCGGGATACGGTGGGCGCCGAGCGCTTCATCGAGATCATGGTCGACACGCCCCTGGAGGTCTGCCGGGAGCGCGACCTGCGCGGCCTCTACGCCGCCGCCGATCGCGGTGAGATCCCGGACTTCCCCGGCGTGTCCGCGGAGTTCGAGCCACCTAAGTCACCCGATCTCATCCTGCAGACCACCGCGCTCACCCTCGACGAGTGCGTCAAGCGGGTGATCAAGCTGCTGCGGGAACGCGGCGTCATCGACTGAACGGGTCAGGCAGCAGGAGACGCCCATTGTGGGAAGGCCCTAATCGCGCAGCGATTGGGCCGATCTCGAGGCGCTACGCCGAAGCTGATGTCGCTGCCTTCGCTGCAAGCCGTTGTGATGCCAGCAACCGCGTCCGATAATGCCTCTGCATCAGGTGGAGGAGAGCACCCCATGAGCAGCGCCCAGGCCGGCCCCCTGCCGGTGGTCGATCATCTCAAGATCCCGGACGACGGCGACCCCTACCTCGAAGGCTCCAAGTGTGGCGCCTGCGGTGCCGTCTACCTCGGCAGGCGCAATGTCTGCTCCCGCTGCGCTGAACGGGACCAGATGGAGACCATCAGGCTCGCCGATACCGGCACGCTTTATACCTACGCCATCGTGCACCGCTCCTTTCCCGGCGTGGAAACGCCCTTCGTCTCGGCGGTGGTCGATCTCGACGGTGGCGGGACCATCAAGGGCAACCTCATGGACATCGAGCCGGACCCGGACCACATCAAGTTCGGCATGCCGGTGAAGGTCGTCTTCCGGGACGCCCTCGGTCGCAAGGATAAGGACGGCAACAGCTATCTTTCCTACTTCTTCGTGCCAAGGGGGTAAGCCGCCATGAACACCGGTGACGTTTATGTGATCGGCGTCGACATGATCAAGTTCGGCCGCTTTCCCCATCGCAGCGTGCCCGACCTCGGCGCCGAGGCGGCGCTGATGGCGCTGGACGACGCGGGGCTCGGCATGCGCGACATGCAGGCGCTGTACTGCGGCAATTTGTACCAGGCCAACGCCATGGTGGGCCAGCGCATCCTGCAGCAGATCGGCCAGACCGGCATTCCGGTGGTGAACTGCGCCAATGCCTGTGCCACCGGCGCCACCGCCTTCCGCGAGGCGTGGATGTCCGTCAAGGCGGGCGTCCACGATCTCGTACTCGCCGTGGGCGTAGAACAGATGGGCAAGGGCCTGCTCGGCGGCGGCGGCGGCAGCGGAGGTATTCCCAAGGAGGGCCTGCTCGGGGGAGTCACCATGCCCACCGTGTTTGCCGAGGCCGGCATGGAGCACGCCCGCAATCACGGCACGACCTTCGAGCAGTTCGCCCGGGTCTCGGTGAAGAATCATCATCACTCGACCCTGAATCCCAAGGCCATGTACCAGATCGAGACGCCGCTTCACGAGGTCATGAACGCGGAAATGATCAGCTATCCGAACACCAAGCTGATGTGTTCCGTGAACGTGGACGGCGCTGCCGCCGCCGTGCTGTGCAGCGAACGCCGGGTGAAGGAACTCGGCCTGATGAAGCGAGCCGTGAAGGTACGCGCCTCCGTACTGACATCCGATCCCTGGCAGGAGCGGGATCTGGTCATGCCGGACGTCAACTCCTGCACCCGGCTGGCCGCCAGCCAAGCGTACGAACAGGCCGGAATCGGCCCAGAGGATCTCGATCTGGTGGAGCTGCACGACTGCTTCGCCACCGCGGAGATTCTGCACTACGGGAATTTAGGGCTCTGCCCCGAAGGCGAAGCCGGACGCTTCATCGACGAAGGCCACGCCTCACTGGGCGGCAGGACACCGGTCAACGTCTCCGGCGGCCTGCTGTCCAAGGGCCACCCCTTGGGTGCCACCGGTATCGCCAACATCTACGAAGTCACGACCCACCTGCGCGGGGAGGCCGGCAAGCGTCAGGTAGCGGGCGCGAAGATCGGCCTGACCCACGTCATCGGGCTCGGCTCCGCCTGTGGCATTCACATCCTGGAGAGGGCAGGCTGATTCGGCTCAGCCACGGTCCAGTGGGGCCGGTGACGCCACGCGTACGGGTAATGCCTGTGACATCTTGATCCTTTGAACTTCCGCCGCTTGACGTGAGTCAACGCGAATCCGCAGGCGGATTGGCTGAGCTTGACGGTCACGCCGGCGCTCTTCTTTAACTCCGAGGCAGATGCTTCCATGACCCAGGATACGCGCGGGGATCCGCGACGCAGCGACGGCCCGGCAAGCGCCGCGCAGCGCGCCCACGAACTGTCGTGGCCCCATTGGCAACTGGAGGAGGAGCGCCCGCGGACTCGCCTCCTGCTGGCACTGCTCCTGCCCTCCAGCGCGCTCTACTTTCTCCTGGATCTTCGCTTCGAGGGGCCCCAGTTCTGGTTGAATCTGTCCCTGCGGGCCTTGTTCATGGGCCTGCTGGTCGCGGCGCTCATCGAACTGACCCGGGGCAAACATCCACAACGGGTTTATCGGATCTTCTCGGCAGGCATGCTGAGTCTGGCGCTGTTCTATGCGGTTCGCTACGGCCAGGGCCTGGGGCTGGCCGAGATGCCCGGCCACCTGCCAAGCGACCTGATCGTGATCCTGATCATCTTCCTGATTCCAGCTGCGATCGTCGTGCAGGCGCTTGCGGCCGGCGTCATCGCCGCAGCCTCGGTGCTGGACTACACCTACTGGAAAGAGGTCGGTGGCGCTGCGTCCGCCATGCTCATCGCGACGCTGGTGATGACTTGGTGCCTGGGTCTGGCCATCAGCCTCGGACGCCAGAACGGTCTGCGCCAGCGCTACGACGCCCTGCGCGAGGTGCACCTCCTGCGTTCGAGCATCCCCATCTGTGCCTGGTGCAAGAGCATTCGTGACGACGCCGGCATCTGGGGGCGCCTGGAGACCTACCTGGAGAAGAACGCCGACATGATGCTGACCCACGGCGTCTGTCCGAGTTGCATGGAGAAGGTCGAAGCCGAAGATCCGCACCACGTCTCCGAGACCTAGTGTCCTGGTCTGGGCGGCAGGATTCGAACCTGCGACCCCGGGCACCCAAAGCCCGTGCTCTACCAGGCTGAGCTACGCCCAGACTTCTCAAGCATAGCGCAGGCTCTTCGCCCTTATTGCAAATGATACTCGTTCGCATTTAAGATCTTCGCTCAGGAGGATCCATGCATCAGAACACCTGCGAACTCGAGCTCACCGGCAGGCTGCTGCTGTGGACACTGCGTCACGGCAGTCGCGCCCTGCGGCAGCGGCGGGACCTGCCGAACTTCGTCCGCCATACGCTCTCGCAGCTGCCCGCCGGCATGCATCTGCTCGATCTCAGCGAAAACCTGCTCGCACAGCTGACCCTCGGTGCCTGCCGAGCCCTGCAGTTCGCCGGCCCAGAGAGCCACACCCTGAACCGGGACGAAAACCAGATCATCATGGCGCTCATTGCCGCTCAGCTGGGCCTGAAGTCCGACGTCCGCCTGCTTCTCGCCGACCTGCAGCACTCCGGCGGCCTGCGCCGAACGCAGCGTGCATGCTTCGCCCTCGCCACCATCCTCGATCACCATGACTTGCCGCTATCACGGATCATGTCGTCGAAGCCTCGGATCTTCGTTCCTGAGAAGGATCACGAATCCAGAACCACATCATCAAGATGAGGCCTTTTTCTCGATATTTCCGAGTCTATACGGCTGTTTTTTAAGCTAAATACTCGATATTTTTCACCTTTATCCAAGAAAACATCGAGAATCATAGCTCCGCCTGCATACCTCAAACTTGACATATCCAACAGCAGCTACCTACTGTAACCCCACTGCAACATTGCCAGCTTGGGCAAGTTTGGGGGTATTGAATGAGCAGGAAACATCGAAAAGCGCTCGATTCCGTCGAGCGACAGCGGCAGTTTGGGCATCCTTCCCGCAACCCGATGCGCTCAGCCATCATCGCGGCTGTCGCTGCCACGACTGCCAGCGGCGGCGCCTTCGCCCAGCTCGACGAGATCGTCGTCACCGCCACCAAGCGCCCGGAATCCATGCAGGACATCCCGGTTGCAGTGCAGGCTCTCGGCGAAGACACGATCAGTGACTTCGGCATCAGCAACTTCACCGATTACCTGATTCAACTGCCCGGGCTCACCGCGGGGGGCAGCGGTCCGGGACAGAACACGATCTACATCCGCGGCCTCGCATCCACGACGCCGAACCTGACCACGGCCGGCGTGGCCGGCCTCGCACCGAACGTCGCGCTCTACCTCGATGAGCAGGCGCTGGCCCAGCCCGGCCGCAACCTCGACGTCTACACGGCGGACATGAGCCGCATCGAGGTGCTGGCCGGACCGCAGGGTACGCTGTTCGGGGCCAGCTCCCAGGCCGGCACGGTGCGCCTGATTACCAACCGGCCCGACCCCACGGGCACGTATGCCAACCTGAGGATGGGCAGCGCTTTCACCAAAGGCGGTGATCCCAGCCACAACGTCGAGGGGATGCTCAATGTCCCGATCAACGAGCAGCTGACCCTGCGGGGCGTCATCTACGTCGATCGCCAGGGCGGCTACATCGACAACGTGCCAGGCACCCGCGACGCCAGTGAAGGCGCCCGGTTCCGGCCCGCAGACATGGTTCGGGCCAATGGCGTGCCGGTATCCGCCGACCGCGCCGGCTTCCAGGCCGGAGCCGATCTGAGCGATGTCACCTTCCTGGAGGCGGACAACTCCAATCGCACGAAGTCGAATTTCAACGACACCACCTATGCCGGCGGCCGTCTGAGCGCGCTCTACGACATCAACCCCGACTGGAGCATTCTGGTCTCCCATACGCGCCAGACCTTGGATGCCGACGGCGTCTTCTTCGCCGATCCGAATCTCGATGACATGGAGATTCAACGCTTTGAGGACGACTCGCTGGAGGACGAATTCCATAACACGGCCTGGACCATCGAAGGCCGCGTTGCCGATCTCGAGGTGCTTTACACGGGCGCCTACACCGATCGCGACACGGATCAGGTCATCGACTACACCGACTACATCTTCGCGGGCCAGTACCACCCCTACTACACCTGTGACGGCAGCGTGACCTATCCCGGATCCGAGGCAGATGGCACTCCCATCCCACCTTCCGGCGTCTGCCAGCCGCCGAACTCCTTCGTGAAGTCCACCACCCGCACCAAGGTCCAGACCCACGAGATTCGCATCAACACGCCGGCAGAAAAGCCCATCCGAGCAACATTGGGGGCCTTCTACAGCGATCTCGAACTCAAGGAGCGCAACGACTTCACCTACCTCGGTTCCATCGCCGCAGAGCCCTTCGGACCGTTCGCGCCGAATTTCCCGTTTCCAGGCTCCTTCGCCTCTGATCCCGGGCCGTTTCCTCCAGCCGTCATCTTCCGCAATGACATCAAGCGCACCGACAAGCAGTGGGGCGCATTCGGCGAAGTCACCTGGGACATGACGGAGCAGTTCGCGGTGACCCTCGGCGCCCGCTATTACGATATCGACGTCGATTTCGAGGGCACGGCCAATGGCTCGTTCTGCAACTCAGGCGCTGCCGCGGACCAGAACGCCTTCGGGACCAACATTTCCGACCTCTTCGACGGCAGCGGCGAGTTCACCTTCGTCGGCTCCTGTAACCCTGCGCTATTGGGACAGACTTTCTCATTGGACGACTCAAGGGACGACATCCAAGCTCAGTTTTTCGATGCTTTCATCGCCGAAGGACGAACTGAGGCTGATGCCATGGCCGCCGCTGAAGCGACAGCCGCTCAGGTCTTCAATTCCGTACGCGCGCCGGACAAGGCCTCGACCAGCGGCTGGATCGGCAAGGTCAGCCTGTCCTGGCGCCCCATGGACAACGCCCTGATCTACGCCACCTACTCGCAGGGCTTCCGACCCGGCCTGCTGAACCGGCCGGGCGGCGCCCAAGGTCCCCAGGGCTTCAGCGTGCCCTTCGCGCTCGACACCGATGACGTGGACAACTGGGAGATCGGCTGGAAGCTGGAATTGCTCGACAACACGCTGCGCTTCAACGGCAGCGCGTTCTACGTCGAAATCGACAAGCTGCAGACGACGATCTTCGACCCGAGCATCACCAACCTGTTCTTCTCGGACAACGCGGCCGATGCCGAGATCCGAGGCGTGGAAGGCGACTTCATCTGGGTGCCCACCGGCGCCCCCGGCCTCACCTTGGGCGGCGCCTTCTCCTTCCTCGACACCAAGATCACCAACGTCATCACGCCCACCGATGACGTCCGTGAGGGCGACCGGCTGGCCTTCGCGCCCAAGTTCCAGGGTAATCTCCGGGCGCGCTACGAATGGCCGATGGAGTCCGGCATGACCGGTCATGTGATGCCCTACGTGACCTACTCGTCGGCCGCCTTCAGCGACATCATCGTCATCAACCGCGACCGGATGAGCAGCTGGACCATGTTCGGCATCACGGCCGGTGTCAGCCAGGACAACTGGACCGCCGAGCTCTACGTCGAGAACCTGTTCGACAAACGAGCCGAGCTGGCCCGCAACTTCGTGTTCGATCGCGAGCGTGTCACCTACGCCCGCCCGCGCACGGCGGGGATCAGGCTGTCCTACGGGTTCTGACGCGGCATCCTCCAACGGACGTTGAGAGCGCCCCTCACGAGGGGCGCTTGCGCGCGTCAGTCAGGGCATCATGATGACCATGCAGAACACCGCCAGTCACGACAGCAGCCCTGCGCTCGCCGATATCCGGCAGCACATGGTGGACGGTGACTTCGCCGCGGCCGCCGCCAGTCTCGAGGCCATTCTCAAAGAGTCCCCTGAAGCGACGGATGCGCTCTACATGCTCGCCGTCTGCCAGCGCTACCTCGATCAGCACGACGCCGCGCTGGCGTCGCTGACGCAACTGAAACGGCTTGCCCCTGAGCACAGTCGCGCCTACCAGGAAGAGGGCCACCTCAACCGCGCCCGCGGGCGCCCCGAGGCCGCCCTCGAGGCCTACCGGCGTGCCTGCACGCTCAATCCCGCCCTCGAAGCCAGCTATCGCGGCCAGATCGCCATCCTCGAAGAACTCGGCAGGCAGCACGCAGCCGAGCGCGTCCACGTCCAGCTCGGCTGGCTGCTGGCGTTGCCCAAGCCCCTGCTGGCCGTCACCGATCTCATCGCCCAGAACAAGCTCGCCAAGGCCGAGGTCCTGTGTCGCCGCTTCATGCAGAAGAATCCCCGCAACGTCGAAGGCATGCGCCTGCTGGCCGGCATCGGCATGAAACTCGGCGTGCTCGAAGACGCCGAGTTCCTGCTCGAAAGTGCCGTGGCCTTCG